>CALMQI010000113.1 GCA_937871935.1 uncultured Burkholderiales bacterium | reverse complement strand
CCTCGCCGCAGGCGAGGACCGACACAGTATGAGCGCCGAGCGGGTACCGCCTGCCGCGATGCGCAGTGCTCCGCAGCAACCGATCGTCCGCACCACGCCGCATCAGCGCTGCATAACGCCGCATCAGCGCCGCAGCAACACAGCCTGCGCTGCCACCGCGCACAGCGTGAAGCCGAGCATCAGCAACGCCAGGTTCGCCTGGCCGTCGTGCGTGACCCAGCCGACCGCCACGCCGCCGAGAGCGCCCATCACCTGCTGCATCACGCCGGCCACCGCGGCGGCCGAGCCGGCCAGCGCCGGCAATACGCTCACCGTGCGCGCCAGGCAGGCCGGCATCAGCAATCCGTGGCCGATGCCCAGCAGCATCAGCGGCATCGAGAAGGCGAGCGGCTCGCGCGTGCCGGCCAGGCCGAGCGCCAGCATCAATGCGATGCCGGCGACCGTGAGCGCCTGGCCGCTCCACATCAGCCAGCGCTCGCCGCGGCGGTGCGCGATGCGACTGGTGGCGAAGTTGCCGGCGATGTATGACAGCGGCACCATCATGATGTAGAAGCCCACCTGCGCCGGCCCGACGCCGTAGCTGCGCAGCACCAGCGGTGCGCCGCTGAGGAAGGCGTAGAACGCGGCGACGGTGACCGACAGCACCAGCACGTTGAGCACGAAGGCACGTTCGCGCAGCAGCCGCGCGTAGGCGCTGCCCATCGCGCGCAACCAGTGCGTGTCGCGTGCCGTGTCGTGCGTGGCCCGTGAGGCCGACTCGGGCAGCCCGCGCCAGGCCGCCACCAGCAGCACGGCCGCGATCACCGCCATCAGCACGAAGTTGGACTGCCAGCCGAAGCGCACGTGCAGCTGGCCGCCGACCACCGTGGCCAGCGGCGGGATCAGCCCCATCGCCATGCCCACGTAGGCCATCACACGCGTGCGCTGCGGGCCGGCAAAGAGATCCTGCACGCTGGCGCGCCCGGCCACCATGCCGGCGGCGCTGCCGGCACCCTGCAGCGCACGCGCTGCAATCAGCGCCGTGATGTCGCTGGCCAGCGCCGCCAGCAGCGAGCCGATGCCGGCCAGCAGCAGCCCGGCCATCAGCACGCGGCGCCGGCCATGCCGGTCGGACAGCGGGCCATAGACGAGCTGCAGCGCGCCGTAGGTCAGCACGTAGGCGCTGAAGCTCCATTGCACGGCGGCCTGCGAGCTGCCGAAGATGGCGCTCCACTCCTGCATCGACGGCAGGCAGATCGTCATCGCCAGCAGGCCGAAGCCGATCTGCGCCACCACGTTGGCCACCCGCCACAGGCTGGGCGAGGCCGGCTGCTCGTCGGCCGTCATGCGGCGCGGGGGTGGCGTCGTGGCGCGCCGCGTGGTGGACGATGGCGCATCAACGATCGCCCGTGCGCTGATCCAGCAGATGCAACGCGGCGCGCACGATCGCCGCCGCATCGACACCGAAGAACGCGCGCAGCTGCTGGCGCGTGTCGCTGCGGCCGAAGCCGTCGGTGCCGAGCGTGAGGTAGGGCGCGTCGAGGTACTCGGCGATCAGCTGCGGCCAGGCGCGCACGTAGTCGGTGGCAGCCAGCACCGGCGTGTCGCCGCCGAGCAGCCGCTGCACATGGGCGGTTTCGGTCGCCGCGCCGCGGCTGCCATCGAGCGCACGCTGGCGCACACGTTGCGCGTCACGCGCCAGCTCGCTGAAGCTGGTGGCGCTGAATACCTCGCAGTCCACGCCGTGCTCGCGCGCCAGCAGGTCGGCGGCGGTCTGCACCTCGCGCAGGATCGCGCCCGAGCCGAGCAGCCGGATCGCGCGGCCGCCCTGGTGGTCACCCTGGTGGTCGCCCTGGTCGTCGCCCTTGTGGCCCGGCACGCTGCGCACGCGGTACAGGCCACGCAGCAGGTCGTCGCGCGCATCGCCGTCGGGCAGGCTCGGCATCGGGTAGCTTTCGTTCATCAGCGTGAGGTAGTGGAACTCGTCGCGCTGCTCGACCAGCATGCGCTGCAGCCCATGCTCGAGGATCACCGCCACCTCGCCGGCGGTGGCCGGGTCCCAGGCCACGCAGTTGGGCACCATCGACGCCATCACCACGCTGGAGCCGTCCTGGTGCTGCAGGCCCTCGCCGCCGAGCGTGGTGCGGCCGGCTGTGGCGCCGAACAGGAAACCCCGCGCACGCTGGTCGGCGGCGGCCCAGATCAGGTCGCCGACACGCTGGAAGCCGAACATCGAGTAGTAGATGTAGACCGGCAGCATCGGCAGCCCGTGCACCGCGTAGCTGGTGGCCGCAGCGATCCACGAACTCAGCGCGCCGGCTTCGTTGATGCCTTCCTCGAGCAGCTGGCCGTCGGCCGCCTCGCGGTAGTACAGCATCGAGCCGGCGTCCTCGGGCTCGTAGAGCTGGCCCTCGGGACTGTAGATGCCGACCTGGCGGAACAGGCTCGCCATGCCGAAGGTGCGCGCCTCGTCGGCGACGATCGGCACGATGCGCGGGCCCAGCGTCGGGTCCTTCAGCAGCCCGGACAGCAGGCGCACCGCGGCCATCGTGGTGCTCATCTCCTTGCCGTCGGCCGCCAGCGCGAAGGCACCCCAGCCCTGCACCGGCGGCACCGGCAGCACCGGCGCGCGCGCATTGCGCAGTGGCAGCGTGCCGCCGAGCGCGGCGCGCCGCTCGCGCAGGTAACGCAGCTCGGCGCTGCCCTCGGCGGGGCGATGGAAACTCAGGCGCGCGACCTCGTCGTCCGACAGCGGCAGCGCGAAGCGGTCGCGAAACGCGCGCAGCGCGTCGACGTCGAGCTTCTTGGCCTGGTGCGAGGTCATGCGGCTCTCGCCGGCGCCGCCCATGCCGAAGCCCTTCTTGGTCTTGGCCAGGATCACCGTCGGGCGCTCCGTGTGCGCCTTCGCCTCGGCGAACGCGGCGTACAGCTTGCGGAAGTCGTGCCCGCCGCGGTGCAACGCGTCGATCTCGGCCTCGCTCATGTGCGACACCAGCGCCTGCACGGCGGGGTCCTGCCGGAAGAAGTGCTCGATGTTGTAGGCGCCGTCGTTGGCACCCAGCGTCTGGTACTGGCCGTCGACGGTGCGCGACAACGCGCGCAGCAGCACGTGGTCGGTGTCGCGCGCGAAGAGGGTGTCCCAGTCGGAGCCCCACAGCACCTTGATCACGTTCCAGCCGGCGCCGGTGAACAAGGCCTCCAGCTCCTGGATGATCTGCCCGTTGCCGCGCACCGGGCCGTCGAGCCGCTGCAGGTTGCAGTTGATGATGAACGTCAGGTTGTCGAGCCGCTCGCGCGCGGCCAGCGTGAGGCCGGCGATCGACTCCGGCTCGTCCATCTCGCCGTCGCCGAACACGCCCCACACGCGGCGCGCCGCGGTGTCGGCCAGGCCACGCGCCGCCAGGTAACGCATGAAGCGCGCCTGGTACACGGCGTTGAGCGGGCCGAGACCCATCGAGCCGGTCGGGAACTGCCAGAACTCGGGCATCAGCCAGGGGTGCGGGTACGAGCACAGGCCGCCGCCCGCCACCTCCTGCCGATAGCGCGCCAGGTGCTCCTCGCTGAGCCGCCCCTCGAGGAAGGCCCGCGCATAGACGCCCGGCGCCGAGTGCGGCTGGAAGAACACCAGGTCGCTGTGCTGTCCGTCGGCGCTGCCGCGGAAGAAGTGGTTGAAGCCGAGCTCGAAGATCTCGGCCGCCGAGGCATAACTCGCGATGTGGCCGCCCAGCTCACCGTAGGCCTGGTTGGCACGCACCACCATCGCCAGGGCGTTCCAGCGCATCAGCGCGGTCAGCCGCTCCTCGATGCGCAGGTCACCCGGATAGCTGCCCTGGCGCTCGAGCGGAATGGTGTTGCGGTAGGCCGAGAACGGCTGCGCCTGCGGCACGATGCCGAGCTCGTGGGCGAGCTCCTGCAGCCGCTCCAGCAGGTACAGCCCGCGCGGTGCGCCGGCGCCAGCCACCGCCGCGCGCAGCGCGTCGAGCCACTCGCCGGTCTCGGTCGGGTCGCTGTCGGTGTGCGGCGGCGGCGCCGGCGGCCGGTTCACGGTTCGCGCGGCGCAGCGAACAGCTGGTTCAGCGTGGCGCCCGAGGCCGCGTCGGCAAAGCCGTCGAAGCGGCCGTGCTGCGCGAGCTGCGTCGCCGCCTTCATGAAGCCGCCCCAGGCGCAACGCGCCAGCGCGCCGCCGACGCTGACGCGGCGCACGCCGAGCGCGGCGATGTCGTCCATCGTCAGATCGGTGGTGCTGAAGACCAGCAGGTTGAACGGCTTCGGCGCCACCGCCTTGACGACCGTTTCGATCTGCTCGCGCGTGCGCAGGCCCGGCGCGTACAGGCAGTCGGCGCCGGCGCCGGCATAGGCCTTCAGCCGCGTGATGGTCTCGTCGAGGTCGGGCCGGCCGGCCAGGAAGCACTCGGCGCGGCCGACCAGCAACGTGTCGCCACCGGCGCGGTCGATCGCTTCGCGCGCGGCACGCAGGCGCGCCACCGCCACGTCGAGCGCGTAGAGCGGAGCGGCGGTGTTGCCGGTGGAGTCCTCGATCGACAGGCCGGCGACGCCGGTGTCGACGGCCATCGCCACGTGGCGCGCCACGCCGGCCGCGTCGGTGGCATACCCGCCTTCGAAGTCGGCATTGATCGGCACGTCGGTGGCTGCCACCAGCTCGCGCAGGTGCGCGAGCACGGCTTGCAGCGGCGCCGCGTTGTCGGCGCGCGCCTGCGTCCAGGCGAAGCCCGAACTGGTGCTCGCCAATGCGGGGAAGCCCAGGCTCTGCAGGTAGACCGCACTGCCGGCGTCCCACGGGTTCGGGATCACGAAGCAGCCGCTGCGGTGCAGCTCGTGGAAGCGCCGGCGCTTGTCGGCGATGCTGGGGCGGGTGGGGGTCGTCATCTCGAGGTCCTCCGCGGCGGGGCGGCCATTTCAACATGGCTGCGCCCGGCCCTGCCGGCGTGTCAGCTGTGCCGCGTGAGCAGGCGATCGCGCAGCAGGCGGTGCTGGATCTTGCCGGTGGCCGTGCGCGGCATCTCGTGCTCGGCGACGAAGATGATCGAGCGCGGCCGCTTGTAGCCGGCGATGCGCTCGCGGCACCAGTCGAGCAGCTCGGCCTCGCTGGCTCGCTGGTCCGGCTGCAGCACCACCACCGCCTGCACCGACTCGCCCCACTTGTCGTCGGGCACGCCGATCACCGCCACGTCCTGCACCTGCGGATGCGCCGACAGCAACGACTCCACCTCCGACGGATAGATGTTCTCGCCGCCGCTGATGATCATGTTGCTCTTGCGGTCGACCAGGTGGATGTAGCCGTCGGCGTCGCGCCGCGCCATGTCGCCGACCGAGCACCAGGCGCCCTGGAACGCCTCGGCGGTTTTGTCGGGGTTCTTCCAGTAGCCGCTGAACACGTAGGCGGTGCGCGAGTACAGCTCGCCGACCTCGCCGTCGGGCACCTCGCGGCCGTCGGCGTCGAGCAGCCTGATCGCGCCCGAGCCGCTCCACTCGCGGCCGACCGAGCCGAGACGGGCAATCTGCTCGTCGGGCCGCAGCACCGTCACCCAGCCGGCCTCGGTGGAGCCATACAGCTCGAACAGCCGGCCATTGGGAAACAGCTGCAGGATGGCGAGCTTGGTGTCCTTGCGCGCCGGGGCGGATGAGATCAGCAGCTTGCCGACCGCGCGTACGTCGTAGCGCGCCTTCACCGCGTCGGGCAGGCTCAGCATCATGATGTAGTGCGTCGGCACCAGCGACGTGAAGGTCACGTGCTCGTGCGCCAGCTTGGCCAGCAGCGCCTCGGGGTCGAAGCTGCGGCGGTCGTCGACGACGATGGTCGCGCCCAGCATCGCGAAGGTGACGCCGAAGTACAGCGAGTTGGCATGGCACAGCGGCATCACCAGCAGCCCGGTGTCGTCGCGGCCGAGGCCGAACTCGAGCGCGGTGGCCAGTGCGATGAGTGCATTGCCTTCGTGGCTGCGCATCGCGCCCTTCGGCCGCCCGGTGGTGCCCGAGGTGTACATCAGCGCGAACAGGTCCTCGGGTTTCACCGCGACCGCCGGCGGCTCGGGCGCCGCGGCGGCGATCAGCGCCTCGTAGGCCTGCCAGCCGGACACTGAGGCGCTGGCGCCGAACAGCAGGTAGCGCGACGCGTCGATCGGCAGCTCGCCACGGATGCGCTCGACCAGCGGCCGCAGATCGTCCTGCACGATGAAGGCACGCGCCTCGGCGTGCTGCACGATGTAGGCGACTTCGGGCCCGACCAGCCGAAAGTTGATCGGCACCGCGACCAGCCCGGCGCGCGCCAGCGCGGTGTAGATCTCGAGCCACTCGATCGCGTTGTAGGCCAGCAGCGCGACGCGGTCGCCCGGCTGCAGGCCGAGGCCGAGCAGCGCCTGCGCGAGCCGGCTCGCCCGCGCGTCCCACAGCGCAAAGGTGAGCGCGCGCCGCGAATCGCGCACGCCGATCTTGCGCGGCTGCGTGCGCGCGTGCGCGGCGACGGACTCCGACAGGGTGAGCAGCTGGCTCATTGGCGTCGCTGTTGTTCGGCCTCGTCCCACGCCGTGAGCGCCTGCCGGTCGGGCACCCAGCCCAGCCCCTTGCCGGCGTCGGAGCTCAGCGCGTCCTGCGTCACCACCACGTCGATCAGCGCCGGCGCCTTGGCGAACGCCTCCTCGATTGCGCCCTTCAGCCGCGCCGGGTCGGTCACGCGTTCGGCGTGCAGGCCGAAGGCGCGCGCCATCGCGGCGTAGTCGCTCCAGGCCAGCGTGGTGCCGACGACGCGGCCGCCGTAGTTCATCTCCTGGTCGAGCCGCTCGATGTTCCAGGCCGCGTTGTTCGACACGATGAACACGCACTTCGCGCCGTGGCGCTGGGCGCTGTCGATCTCCATCGCATTGATGCCGAACGCGCCGTCGCCGGTGATCGCCACCACCTGCCGGCCCGGGTGCAGCAGCGACGCCGCCACCGCGTACGGCGTGCCCACGCCCAGGCAGCCGAAGGCGCCGGCATCGAGGTAGTGCCGTGTCTCCAGCCCCATGCGCGCAAAACTCAGCAGGTCGCCGCCGTCGGCGATGGTGATCGCGTCGGGTTTGAGCACCTGGCGCAGCGCGCCGAAGATGCGGTTCGGGTGCATGTGGCCGTCGCGCCCGGGCTCGGCGCGGTTCAGGCCCTCGGCGTAACGCGTCGAGCGTTTCACATGTTCCTCGCGCAGCGCCTTCGTCCAGGCGGTGTCGAGCGTGCTCGATGGCTTGGCCACGGCGTCGGTCAGCGCCAGCACCGCGAGCGCCGCATCGGCCAGGATCTCGACCTCGCCGCGGCGGTTGTCGCGCAGTTCGTCGGCGTGGTCGGCGATGCGCAGGAAGGTCGCTGCCTTGAACACCGCGGGCGAGCCATAGGCCATCTGGTAGTCGAGCTTGCGGCCGACCACCAGCACGCAGTCGGCTTCCTGCATCGCACGCGCGCGCACCGCGCCGACCACCGACGCATGCGCGGTGTCGACCAGGCCGCGGCTCTCCTGCGTGTCGAGGTAGACCGCGCCGCTGGCGTCGAGCAGCCGCGTCAGCGCCGCGCCGGCGCTGCGCGC
>CALMQI010000112.1 GCA_937871935.1 uncultured Burkholderiales bacterium | reverse complement strand
GGCGAAGTACGCGTCGAACGCGATGCTCGCCACCCGCATCAGCTTCATGAACGAGTTGGCGGCGATCGCCGGCTGCCTGGGCGCCGACATCGAGCGGGTGCGCGAGGGCATCGGCAGCGACCCGCGCATCGGCGCGCGCTTCCTCCATCCGGGCTGCGGCTACGGCGGCTCGTGCCTGCCGAAGGACGTGCGCGCGCTGGTGCACATGGCGCACGACTGCGCGGTGCCGGCGCGGCTGCTGCAGGCGGTGGACGACGTCAACGAGGCGCAGAAGGCGCTGCTCGCCGAACGCCTGCGCGGCCGTTTCGGCGGCGACCTGTCGGGGCGTCACTTCGCGTTGTGGGGCCTGGCCTTCAAGCCCGACACCGACGACATGCGCTGCGCGCCGAGCGTGGCCATCGTGAAGCACCTGCTGCACGAGGGTGCCAGCGTGGCGGCCTACGATCCGGTGGCCGTGGTCGAGGCGCGCCGCGTGCTCGGCACGCCACCGGGGCTGAGCTACGGCAGCGGGGCGCTCGAGGTGCTCGAGGGCGCCGACGCGCTGCTGATCGCGACCGAGTGGAAGGAGTTCCGCAGCCCCGACTTCGACGCGATGGCGCGCCGCCTGCGCGAGCCGCTGGTGTTCGACGGGCGCAACCTCTACGGGCCGGCGGCGATGCGCGCGCGCGGCTTCGAGTACCACAGCATCGGCAGGGCCTGAGGGCCGCGCGCGGGCCGGCGGCATCACCCGCCGCGGCGTCGGCGTTGCCCATCGTCGCGGCGAGCGAGAGGCTCGCGCGTCAGCTCGATCGTGCGGCGCGTTCCTTGCGCTCCTCCATGCGGCGTGCCTGCAGCATGCCCAGCGCCATCTCCACGTCGTGCAGGTCCTTCGCGATGCGATCGATCTGGTCGGCATCCCACACCTGTTCGCCATAGGCGGCCTCCAACTCGCCTTTCAGATCGCGATACCGGCAATTCAACTCATCCAATCCCATGCAAGACTCCAATGGCTGGTTGCTGCGCTACAGCAATCGGCGTGCCGTTCGTTCGCCGCGCCCGGCGCAACCCACTGACCACAAGGCCGGCCGCTGCGCGCCCGTCGGCCCATGACGATGTCGTCGCTGCGGCCGGTGGCCGCTGTCAGCGAGGCCGACGTCGAGCGCGGCAAGCACTGGCTGGTGCGCGACGCGGCCTGGGCCAGCCTGACCGGATCACTCTCCGGCGGCGTGGTGCTCGTCGCCTTCGCGCTGGCGCTCGACGCCGGACCGCTGGCGATCGGCATGCTGGCGGCGATCCCGTTCCTCGCGCAGATCGCTCAACTGCCGGGCATCGCGCTGATCGAGCGGCTGCGCCAGCGCAAGCGCCTCGCGGTGTGGGTGATCACCGCGTCGCGTGTCGTGATCCTGTCGATCGCGCTGCTGCCGTTCGTGCCGGACCGGCGTCTCGCGATCACGCTGCTGGTGGCGGCGCAGGTGGCCATCTGCCTGGCCGGCTCGCTGGGCGCCTGCGCGGTCAACTCGTGGCTGCACCAGCTGATCCGTCCCGAGGGCATGGGCGCGTTCTTCTCGCGGCGGCTGCTGTGGGGCACGCTGCTCGGCTCGATCGGCACGCTGCTGGCGGGCCAGCTGATCGAGCACGCGACGGGGCGCGACCGCCTGTTCGCCTTTGCCGCGGCGTTCGTCGCGGCCGCGTTCGCCGGCTTTACCAGCTCGTGGTACCTGGCGCGCACGCCCGAGCCGGTGATGACGGGCGAGCCGTCGCGCGAGCGGCTCGCCGACACGTTGCGCCGGCCGCTGCGCGACACCAACTTCCGCAACCTGCTGATCTTCCTCGGCAGCTGGACGGTGGCCAGCAACCTGGCGGCGCCGTTCCTCACCGTCTACCTGATGAGCCAGCTCGGCCTGTCGCTCGGTGTCGTGACGGCGCTGGGCGTGCTGAGCCAGCTGGCCAACGCGATGGCGCTGTACCTGTGGGGCCGGCTGTCGGACCGCATCGCCAACAAGAGCGTGCTCGCGGTGGCGCTGCCGGTGTACTTCGTCTGCACCGCGGCCCTGGTGCTGGCCTACCGGCCCGACCGACCCATGCTCGGCCTGGCGCTGCTGTTCGCGCTGCACGTCGTGATGGGTGCGGCCGCGGGCGGCATCGGACTGGCCAGCGGCAATCTGGGCCTGAAGCTCGCGCCGCAAGGCCAGGGCACGGCCTACCTCGCGATGGTGGGTCTCGTGTCGGCGATCGGTGGCGGTCTGGCACCGCTGGTGGCCGGTGCGGTGGCCGAGTCGTTCGACGCGCGCCAGCTGTCGTTCGTGATGCGCTGGGAGGAGCCGGGCCTGCGCAGCGAGCTGCCGGTGTTCGCGATCGCGCACTGGGAGTTCCTCTTCATCATCTCGGCGTTGCTCGGCCTGTACGTGCTGCATCGGCTGTCGCGTGTGGTCGAGAGCGGCGAAGTCGACGAGCGTTTCGTCGTGCAGGAGTTCGCCATCGAGGCGGCGCGCAGCGTCGACAGCCTGTCGTCGATCGGCGGTGCGCTCGGCTTCCTGTTCCCTTTCCGCCGCTTCGTGTTGTGGCGCACGCAACGGTTGCGCGGCGAGCCGGCGCGCCGCGCCGAGGGCGGCTGGCGCGGCCGGTAGAAAAGTCCCTCCCGAAGCGCCTGCGGCGCCTCCCCCCGGGGGGCGCCGCCAGCGGCCCGGCGGAGCCGGTTCCGCGGCGGCCGCCCGGTCGCGCCAAGTCCATGCGCAGCGGGGTCGCCGGAAGCGGCGATGGGGTGGTGCATGCTGCGCAGCGAAGGCGCGTCGATTGCCTGCGGGGGGGACCACTGACTGGAGGAACCCCATGAGGTCCAGATCCCTTTCCGATCGTGAAGACGACGCTGCCGACGCGTTGAGCCGGGGTCTGCGCGACGGTCGGCAGACTGCGCACCGGGCGATGGACCGGCTGGCCGAGAGCGCCGCCGATCTGCGCGACGAGGCCGCACCGGTGATCGATCGTTTCACCGAGCGTGCGGGCGGCGCGGCACGTGCAGGTGCCGCCTGGGCGCGCGACAGCGGTGACCGGGTGCGCGAGCGCGTGCTGCGCGCGTCGGACCGCACGGTGGACTACGTGCGCGACGAACCGGTGCGTGCGGTGCTGATGGCGGTGGCGGTGGGTACCGTGCTGTTTGCGGTGGCACGCATGCTGAGCTCGCGCCGGAGGTATTGAGCGCAGCGCACGGCTGCGTGGCGGCGCGCCCTGGGATGCGGGGTTGCGGCGGGCGGCAGTGAAGTGGACGTTCAGGCCGGCGGCGCCGCGGCCGAATGCTCGGCCATCGGCTGGCGTGCCAGCGACTCGCGGAAAAATGCGATCGTCTGCATCAGGCCCTGCGCGAGCGACACCTGCGGCTGCCAGCCGAGCACTCGGCGGGCGGTCTCGATGTCGGGCCGGCGGCGCACCGGGTCGTCCACCGGCATCGGGCTGAAGTGCATCGGCACGTGGCAGCGGGTCAGCGTGCGCACGACTGCAGCGAGTTCGAGCACAGTGTGCTCACGCGGATTGCCGATGTTCACCGGGCCCTCCCAGTCGCAGGCCATCAACGCGAGCAGCGCGCGCACGGTATCGCTGACATAGCAGAAGCTGCGTGTCTGCCTGCCGTCGCCGTAGACGGTGAACGGACGTCCGGACAAGGCCTGCTCGACGAAATTGCTGACCACGCGGCCGTCGCCCGGCATGAGTCGCGGACCGTAGCAGTTGAACAGCCGCGCCACGCGCACCGGCACGCCGCGCTCGCGGGCATAGGCATAACACATCGCCTCGGCGCTGCGCTTGCCTTCGTCATAGCAGGAGCGCGGGCCGATCGGGTTCACGTGGCCCCAGTAGTCCTCATGCTGCGGATGCTGCTCGGGGTCGCCATAGACCTCGCTGGTCGACGCCTGCAACACCCGCGCGCGGCCAGCCGTTGCCAGCTCGAGCACGCGCCAGCTGCCCAGCGTGCTGGCCAGCAGCGTGTCGATCGGATGACGTTGGTAGTACGCCGGGCTGGCCGGGCACGCCAGGTTGTACACGGCACCGGCTTCACGCAGCGCTTGCGGCAACGGTTCGGTCACGTCGTGCCGCTCGAAGTGGAAGCGCGCATGTCCACGCAGCCCGGCCAGGTGGGTGAGGTGGCCGGTCGACAGGTTGTCGAGTCCGATCACCACCGCGCCGCTTTCGACGAGCCGGTCGCACAGGTGGCTGCCGAGGAAGCCGGCCGCGCCGGTGACGAGCACGGGCCTGTCGTGACGGCCGGAGGGTCCGCTGGCCTGCGTGTCGGACGAGGCGGCGGCGGGAGCTGTCATGCGCCTTCCGTGGCAGGGTGCATGCCGGGTTCGCGGGCCCGGGCCACGGCTTCGCTCAGGCACACCGGATCGCGCTCGCGCAGCGCGCGCTCGAGCAGGCGCGACCAGCAGCGCAGCACGGCCGGATGGTCAGCGTCGTCCGGATGCAGGTCGAAGCGCAGCACGGGCGCATGCCGCGTCCGCCAGCCTTGCCAGCGGTTCCACCACACCGACAGCATGCGCCGCCAGCCCGAGCGCGTGCTGAACACGATGGCCGGCGCGTGCAGCGCCTCGCGGCCCGGCAGCGCCAGCAGCGTGGACAGCGTGCAGGTGTAGTCGAAGCCGGCGTTGCTCACCGCGTCGAGCCCCGGGCGGCTGATCAGCCATGCCGGCGGCACGAAGCCACGCATCGCCAGCCCGTGTTCGCCGGCCCAGGCCCGGGCCTCGAGCAGACGTGCCCGGGCCTCGCCTTCATCCAGTGCAGCGAACTCGCCCTCGCCCGCGGTGTAGTGCCGGCGCAGCCAGCGTTCGACCCACCGGCGCGGCGCGGGTCCGTCGTCGAGGTGCGTCCAGCCATGCAGCGCGAGTTCGTGGCCGCCGCGCGCCAGCCGGCGCAGCCACCACAGGTAGGGCGGCGGCGTTGCCACCACGCCGTGATAACACGGCACGACGAGCAGTGTGACCGGCAGCGCCACGCCGTGGCGGCGCGACAGCGCCTGCAGGCGGCGCAGCACGCGGATGCAGCCATTCCAGCGCGCCGGCGCCACGTCGTGCAGCACCACCGCCTGGCCGTAGCCGGCGCTGAGGTTTTCGATGCGCACCTGGTAGGCCCAGACGAAATGATTTTCGTCAGGGGAAGATTGATCCTCGAGATAGACCGGCTTTACCGATACCCGTATCGAATTGGTGATCTCGTCGTACATCGTGGGTCCGCTCCTCGTTGCCACGGTGTCGTCGGTCCCTGGCGCCATCGAAAGATCATATTACGCCGCCGCGCACGCTTGTCCAAGCTGC
>CALMQI010000111.1 GCA_937871935.1 uncultured Burkholderiales bacterium | reverse complement strand
CACGGCGAGGTCAAGCTGCTCGACTTCGGGATCGCCCGCGCGACCAACGTCCAGCGGGAGGCCCGGACCGAGACCAACGCGATGCTCGGCAGCTACCTGTACATGGCCCCCGAGCGGTTCCACGAGGAGAAGGTCGAGCCGCCGTCCGACGTGTACGCGCTCGGCTGCATCCTGTTCGAGGGGCTGACCCGTCACCGCCTGTTCGAGGGGATGACGCTCAAGCAGATCTACGGGGCGATGCTGCTGTCGCGGAAGTTCAACAGCCACGTCGAAGACCGGCTGAAGCTGGTCCCGAGCGACACGCCGTCGGGGGTCGCGTCGCTGCTGCGGGCGCTGCTGGAGGTCGATCCGCCGAGCCGTCCCACCGCGAGCCAGGTCGCCCGCCAGTGCGAGGATCTCGCCGAGACCTTGAGCGGACCCACGCTCAAGCGGTGGGCTCGGACCCGGGAGTGGCCGTACCAGCCGCAGATCGTCGGGAGCCTCGACGGGCGCGACCTGTCGGCCGAGTCGTTCGAGGGCGCCGACGGCTTGAAGACCGGCTTCATCTGCGACAGCGGCTTCAATGTTGTCGCCACCGCGACGCGCGAGGGCCGCAAGCTGATCGCCGTCGTGCTTGGCGAGCCGACCGGCCGGGAGCGCACTGTGCGCGCGGCGAGCCTGCTCGAGCACGGTTTCCAGACCTACGGATGGAAGTCCCTGTTCGATCCGCAGAGCCTGGAGACCATGCCGATGGCGCTTGATGCCAAGGGTCCGATGACCATGCGGCAGGCCGTTATCTCTTTCGAATGCGGCACAGGGCGGCGCCGAGCCGTCGCCAAGAAGAAGGGGAAGGGCGCCAAGCCGAAGGTGGTAGCCCAGGATGGCGCCACCAAGGCCGCTCCCAAGCAGGCGCCGGCGGCAGCCAAGCCGAAGGCGCCCAAGGCGGCCGTGGCGAAGTCGGCCGCATCGTCGGCCGCTGCCAAGCAATAACGGCGTGTGATCTAAATAATCAGCTCGAGAGTATTGCCGCGGTCGGGGCAGGTCTGGCCGCCCGGCGCTTCGTCCTCGCCGCCTTCCAGGAGATGCCCTACGCCGAGGTCGCCCTGGTGCTCGGCATCCCGGAGGGCACGCTCAGCAGCCGGCTCGCCGTCGGCCACCAGCGCGCCGTTGTGCAGCACGACGATGCGGTCGGACAACTCGCGCACGACGTCCATCTTGTGCTCGACCAGCAGGATCAGCCGGTCCTTGCGCGACTTCAGTGCGCGGATGAGGTCGAGCACCACCGGCACCTCGTCGACGCTCATGCCGGCCGTCGGCTCGTCGAACATGTAGACCATCGGGTCCAGCGCCATCAGCAGTGCCACCTCGAGCTTGCGCTGGTCGCCGTGCGGCAGCGCGCTGGCATGCACGTCGCGCTTGTCGTCCAGACGTACCGACTCGAGGATGGACCGCGCCTCGTCGATCCATGACTTGTGGTCGAGCCAGACGCGCCAGATGTCGATGCCGCCCCGCCCTCGACCCTGCTCGCGCGCCTGCACGGCCAGGCGCACGTTCTCCTGCGCGCTCAGGTTCGGGAACAGCTGCGTGAGCTGGAACGCGCGGCCGAGGCCGCGGCGCGTGCGCAGCGGCGCCGGCAGCGCGGTGATGTCCGACCCCGAGAGCCAGACCTGGCCCTCGCTGGCCGCCAGCTGCCCGGAGATGAGATTGAAGTAAGTGGTCTTGCCCGCCCCGTTGGGGCCGACGATGGCGGTCAGCGTGCCCGGTTCGAACGCGCAGCTCACGTGGTCGACCGCGACATGGCCGCCGAAGCGAATCGTCAGGTCGCGGGTCTCGAGCAAGGCGGCGGTCACATGAGCCCCCTACGGCCTGCGGCCGGTCCCCACGAGGGGGTGCAGCGCCTTCGGGCGGCCGTGCGGCGCATCAGCACGTCCCCTGCACGAAGTGTCCGCGCGGCGATTCGCGCAGGCTGGTGCTCTGCCACCACCAGCCGAGCGGCTGGCCCGAGCCACGCGCCACTGCGCTGCCGACGCCGCTCCACAGCGCGCGACCGGCCCACACGTGCCAGCCGTTGAGCGCCTGCACGCAGCGGCGCGCCGCACCGGCGAGCCGCTCGACCATCGCGACGATCGCGCCGACCTGCGTGCCGCTCTTGCGCGCATAGTCGGTGCCGGTGTAGCCCCACCAGTCCCAGCAGCCGTTGGTGGCCTCGGCGCTCGTCTGCGGATACAGCACGACGATGCGGTTGTTGTCGGCCCAGCGGTTGTAGCCGGTATGGCGGGCGTAGGTGTCGCCCAGCGCGTCGGTGTTCTGGCCGCAGCCGTGCAGCGCCACGTGCAGCCGGCACGGCGAGGCGTTGCTGCCCTGGCACTCGGCCGGCACGAAGAGATAACCCTCGGGCCCCATGCCGCGGCCGACGCCCACGAACTCGAGCTGGTCGAACTGGAGCAGCTGCCCGCGCAGCGCGCCGTCGTTGCGCGCCGCCAGCGGGCCGACCAGATGCTGCAGCAGATCGCCGGCGATGTCGGCATCGCAGTCGTTGATGAACGGCATGCCCTTGTGCGCGCAAGCACTGCCGAAGTCGTCGGTCGGCATGCCATGCTCGGCCGCCACGTCGGTGCGGTGCACGATCTGCGCCGCCGCCGGCACGAATGCCTCGTAGAAGCGCTTCAGGTCGGCCACCAGGGCCGGCACCACCACGCTGTCGCGGCTGCCGGCGAACAAGTAGACCTTGCTCACCCGCAGATGGCTGGTCGGATCGATCGAGCCGGCCGCGGCCCAGGTGCGTGCGGTGGCCTCGAGCGCCTGCACCGGCGGTGCGCTGTCACGCGTCAGGCAGCGCGTGGTCGCGAGCGTGGCCAGGCCCTGCGCGCAGTAGTACGGGCCGGCGGCGATGACGCCCGCGCCGTGAAACAGCGACGACCACGCCATGTGCAGCTGCACCGCCATGTAGCCGCCGGACGACAGCCCCGACACCGTGACGCTGGCAGCATCGACCTTCAGCGCCGGCAACGGCGCTGCCTGCGCGGTTGCCGAGAGCACGCACACGCACGACATCGCCACTCGGAGCAACGCGTTGAAGATCACGACTTGAAAGCTCTGGCTGGAGCCCCCTCCCGGAGGGGGCTTGGGGGAGCAGTGTGTTCGCGGCTCGCCGCAACAAGCGCGTCAGCGCTTGTTGCGGATCGGGATGTTCAGCTCGCTGGCGGGAATGACACGCACCAGCTCGGGCACGCCCCAGGCGAAGGCCGGATCGTTCTTGATGCGAAAGTGGAACATGTCCTGCATCGCCTGGTGGTCTTCCTTGCGGAAGGTCATCTTGCCCTTCGGCGTGTCGAAGCTCATGCCCTCCATCGCCGCGATCAGCTTCTCGGTGCCGGTGTCGCCGCCCGTCTTCTTCAGCGCGGTCACGACCGCCATCGCGGCACTGAAGCCGCCGGCGGTAAAGAAGTCCGGCGGCGCCTTGAACTGCTTGTAGTGGTTGGCCACCAGCCACTCGTTGACCGGGTTCTTCGAGATGCCGAAGTAGTAGTACAGCGCGCCTTCCATGCCCTCGAACTGCTTGTAGGCCACCATCGCCGGCAGGATGTTGCCGCCGGTGGCGAGCTTGATGCCGTAGCGCTTGTCGAGATCCATGTCGGCGATCTTCGGGAACGGCGTGGGATTGCCGGCCCAGCCGACCGAGATGTACTTCTTGCCGGGCTGGTCCTTCAGCCTGTCGACGATGCGCTGCAGTCCGGCGGTGAAATCGGTGGTGCCGGTGGGCAGGTACTCCTCGTGGACGATCTTGGCCTTCTTGGTGAACTCCTTCGCGGCCTTCACGCCGTCGCGGCCGAACGCGGTGTCGTTGGCCAGCGTGGCCACCACGTTGCCGGCCTGGTCGAGCGCGGCGGCGTTGGCGGCGGCGTCCTGGCTGCTGCTGCGGCCGGTGCGGAAGATGTACTTGTTCCACTTGTCGCCGGTGATCGAGTCGGCCACGGCCGGCTCGACCAGCAGGATCTTCTTGTACTCCTCGGCCACCGGCAGCATCGCCAGCGCCACCGGCGAGGCGGTGGGGCCGACCGCGAGGTCGACCTTGTCGTCGGCATAGGCGGCGGCCAGCAGCGTCTTGCCCACGTCGGGCTTGCCCTGGTCGTCCTTCTCGATCACGGTGATCTTGCGGCCGGCCACGGTCATCGTGCCGCCGGTGGCGTAGTCCAGGCCCATGTTGAAGCCGACGATGGTCTGCTTGGCGTAGGCCTCCAGCGGGCCCGTCTTGCTGGCGATCAGCGCAATGCGGACGTCCTTGCCCTGCGCCCAGGCGGCGGGGGCACCGCCCAGGGCGGCGGCCGCGGCCAGCGCACCGGCGGTGACGAGCGCGCGGCGGCGGGTGGTGTGCGAGATGCGGAACATGCGGTCTCCTGTTGAGCTTCGAGTCGGCTGACTGTGAACGACCGGCGGTCGACGCGGGTGCTTCGTGCAAGGGTGGTGCCAGCCGAGCAACACCTAGGGCAAACACCGACGCTCGATGCATGCGCATCGAATCCATCCCGGCATCGACCTTGTGCGCCGACCGCTCGCACGCCCCGCGTCGCGGCGCCAGCCACGCGCAGGTGTTCGGTGTCCGGACAGATGCGGCATCGGGTTGCCCGGAATCCGGACAGCGCCGCAGTTGTACGACGACAGACATCTTGGTGCCGGATCGTCGGGTCTGCCCCCGATGCGCGCGGACGACCGACTGGCTAGCCTGTCGGGTCCGACAAGGAGACCGGCCATGCAACGCAGACAGTTCATCACCTCGCTCGCCGCCGGCGCGGCCACCACCGCGCCCTTCATCCGCCCGGCCCACGCGCAGGCCATCACGCTGCACGGCGCCGTGCAGTTCGCCGATGACCATGCCTTCACCAAGGCCTTGGTGCGCTTCGAGGAGCTGGTGAAGAAGTACTACGGCAAGCCGATCAACTTCGTGCTGCACAAGAACAGCGAACTCGGTCTCGAGAAGCAGTACTTCGAGTACATGGCGCAGGGCAAGGCGGTGGACTACGCGATCGTGTCGCCGGCGC
>CALMQI010000110.1 GCA_937871935.1 uncultured Burkholderiales bacterium | reverse complement strand
TCTGGGTAAGTAAGGGCCTAGCGTGCTTTATTTTCCGTTTTCTGAGGCGACCCCTTCTAAGCGCAAGTTCCTGAGCATGGTGAACCACGAAGTTCGTTCGCCGCTGCAGAGCATCGTTGCCTCGGCGGAGTTTCTCGCCATGAAGGACAGCCGGCCGGACAGCGCCGGTGCGATCCGCCGCATCAGACATGCTGTGACCGTCCTGCAGGGACAGCTCCGCGACCTGCTCACCATCGCGCGCGGTGACGCAGCGCAGTTGCCCACCCAGGTCGAGACCTTCGAGCTCGGCGAGCTGGTTCAAGATGTCTGCGCCGGCCTGGAAGAAGCAGCCATTGCCAAGGGCCTCGCGTTTCAGGTCGAGTTCCCACCGTCGCCGGTGACGGTCAGCGCCGATCCGATCCGCATTGCGCAGGTGTTACGAAACCTCGTCGAGAACTCCGTGCGCTACACAAGCGCAGGCCATGTTCGAGTTCGCGTTGAACCCTTCGTGAGTCAGGCAGGTGCTGCTGGCGATGCAGCATCGACGCCAGAGACTTCTCGCGCGGGCGCCTCTGACCCCACTTCATCGGACGGCGTGGTCCGCTTTGTCGTTCATGACACTGGGCCCGGCCTGCCTCTTGCTGCGCTAGAGCGGCTGAGAAGCGCGGCTGTGCCGTTTGCGTCGAGTGACGACGGCACAGGAATCGGACTCTTCGTGATCCGAGACGTTCTGCAACAGCTAGGCGGTCGCCTTGAAGTGCGATCCCGCGACGCCGCGGAGCCTGAAGGGCAGGGCACCACGGCCACCGTGAGCGTCCCGGCGAAGCAGGTGAAGCGCATCTCGCCGGAAGACGACCTCTTCGCAGGCAGCGAAGCGCTCAGTGTCTTGGTCGTGGATGACCTGTCCGATGTGCGAGATTCGCTCGTCGACGTGACACGCAGACTGGGTCACGCTTGTCGTGCTGTTGGGTCTGCGGCTGAAGCCCGTCCTGTGCTCGCCAGCACACACTTTGACGTCGCGCTGATTGATCTGGAGATGCCAGACACGGATGGTCTGGCGCTGGCGACAGAGATCCGTGACGGCGGTGGTCCGAATGCGTCGGCGATGATGATCCTCATCAGCGCTGCAGAGAACCAGGCCACTGGACAGGGTTGGCCCTTCGATGGTTTTCTTCAGAAGCCGATTGATGGTCAGGCCTTGGCCAGGCTAATCGGGTCGCGTGCTTAGGTTTTGGCGGTACCAGCCGCGTAGAGCTTGTTGCTGCCGTTCACAGCAGGCCTGACCAGCGGCGGCCGAGATATCCGGTGTGCACTGGCACCGACTTCAGCTACGACGGGTACTACGCGGGAAGCGACTTCCTGAGCGTGCTTTTTTCAAGCAGTCTTCCTCGCGCTGGCTCGATGCCATACCTCTGGAAAATGGCCTCCAAAGCCTCGGTCTGACCCAGGAAGTCCAATGCGTAGAGGATGCGCTCGAAGATCCTGATCTTCCCCATCATTTCCTTCAGCGAATGCTGGAAGGCAGCCCGATTCGCCTTGTAGTCACCAGCTTCCCTTTGATAGATGGCAAGAACACGTTCGAACGCCTCGGACACCGGGGCTTCGCGCTCGAAGTAGAGAAGTGCCTTGATGGCAGCGTACTCGTCAGGGTCGATCTCTGCGGACAGAGCCTTGCCGAGCTCCTGCCGATGGAGGTCAGCTCGCAACGCCTCCTCAATGTCAGCAGCAGAAACAACGCGCGGCGGTGGCGGGTTGATGACCAGCTGCAGGTCATTTGCTGCGCACCACTTGTCGAGGAATCGCTCAAGAGCAGCGACCGAAAGCCCTGGAATGGGTACCTGGACTCCTATGCAGGCGGCCATCTCGTGCCGCCGCTGAATCAACTGGATCGCTCGAGAAAACTCCCGGCCGCTCACCTTGTACTTTGCCTTTAGATCATCCCTCACCTGGGCAAAGAACGCCTCCCCCCACCGCGACCTTGCCGGCAACTCCGAGGCAAGCTTGCGTAGCTGCAGCCTCGATAGGGTTGTCGTGAACGTCCCCCAGCGGTACTCCTCGACGAGGTCATCCATCGTCCGGTTGAGTCCCTTGAGCAGGGGCTGGATTTGGTTGAATCGGCTCTTCAGAACCACGAAGTTGATGATGCCGATGTTCGTCAGATGCTTCTTGTTGTCCACGTCGGATGGATAGCGAAAAACCTGACCAGTCGCATCCATGTCTGCAATGTCGGTGATGTACTCATCCAGCTTTCTCACATGGTCGACGAGCCTCTCGTCAGTCTCCAGCGTGTGGGTCTTCACATATGCCCAGATCAGGTTAAGGTCATGTGAGGCCGCTCGATTGAAGGCCGGGAGCGCAACGCCTCGAAGGGTTCCGATTTCGGCCACGTCGTCCGCGAACTTCTTCAGGAAGAGCTCGATGGCATGGCGCATCGTGAAGCAGACGGGATAGACCAGGGTGTCGACCGGCAGGCTTATTCCCTCATCAGCAATCGCGCTGTCAAGCAATGCGTTCGCAGCAGAAGCGAAGCCTTCTGCATAGTCGATGGCTCCTGGCGCTCCGTTGTCACCAACGCAGGCGTTCGCCCAGGTCGGCTCCCCGCCAATAAAAGTCTTGTTTGCAAAGGATAGGTTCATGGTGAGAGGCTACCTCTGCGGCTCGCCATACGACTCAAAGCCGGCACGGTGCCAGCACGCCAAAGGGCCGTGAGGCCACGCTTTTCAACGGACCGCAATCGCCGCGAAACAGGCGCTGGGCACTCGGAAGACGGTAGTCAGCCTTACAGTGGACGGCAAGACTCAGCCCACCGGTGCTTCAATTTGGATTCTGTCGGTCATAGAGGGCCACCGGACTCCTACATGCGCGCCTTGAGAAACCTCCCCCCGCTATCGGTCAACGCATCTCGATCAATGAGCTTGCCAGCGAACTCGAAGTTCTCGTCGATACGCACGATCAGCAACTGCTCGAAATCGCCTTGGCTCTTGACGATCACTTGGTCACCGATCTTTTCAGGAGAGATCGTTTTCACCTCGACGAGCTTGCCGTCGATGGTGCCGTCGGACCCGGCCTGGTGGGTTCCATGGCGGCGCAGGCCGAACTTGATCTCCGCGTAGATCTCGCCGAGTTCGCCCCACACTTGTAGGTACCTGCCCGTGTTCCTGAAGTGACGCTCTGCGCACTCGACCAGGTCCTCGAAGATTTCGGCCTGTTCCAGGACCGAGAATGGGAAGCCATCCCTGCTCTTGAACGGCTCCTTCGGCTTCAGTGATTTGGCGGGGTCCGGTAACTGGTCCTTCAGTTCTTCGTCGACCCACTGCCTACTGATGTAGGCCTCTTCCCATGGCGCATAGCCGACGCCGGCTGCGAGCGCGATGTCCTCGGCGCTGTAGCCTCGATCGTGCATCTCATGCAAGAAGTCCCAGTCGCTCATTGCGCCCCTCTTTCCTCGACAACCGGCCTTAGTGTCGGGTGGATCCGGTGCTCCAGCCCGGGGTTCAAGTGTCTTCCAAACCATCGAGCCCGGCATCGAGTCAGGCGTGGCGGTGATGGGCCTTCGCGCTAGGCGGCTATTTCGGTGACTTGGTTACGCACGCCATCTGAGCTCTTTGAGCAGGCCGCAGTCCGCTAGAGCCGCCGGGCAACTGCATCAGCGTGTCCCCAGCGTTGACGCGAAGGTTCGATTAAAGGTCTGCCTGACATACTCGCGCCGAAACCCAATGCCTTGCTTCGCGGCAATAGGCAGCATCTGGTCCAGCGCCTCTTCAAGCTCTCCAGGGAACATCAGCATCCTGCCAACGGGCTCGCGCCAAGGGTGCCCTTGCTTGGCCGCCAGCTGTGCGCCGGCGCCCCCTGCAGTCCAGTACTGTGCAATCTCCTTGTCCGCAAGGCGGCTGTCTGGAAAGCCGTAGAGCAAGCGCTGCAGCTTATCGGCGTTGTCAGCGCTTTCACCAAACGCATAAGCGCAGACCGCGCGAAGCGTCACCGTGAGCTGATCCAGTCGCTCTAGTATGGCTGCGAGGGGTGCTTCTTTGCCGAGCTCATCCAGCGCAGGCATGGTTCCAGGTCTCCGCGCCGGCGGCGCACCTGATGCACCAGTCTGTGGCGCACCAGCGCTCTTGCTCTCCTCCGCTTGTCCAGGCATCCATCGCGAACGGAGCTCCTCGGCCACAGCGGCCACGCGGATACGCCTGACACTGTCGCTCAGATTCAAGCCGGCCAGAACGCCAGGGAAGGAGTCCCACCCCGCTCCTTTTGGCCAGCCAAATCCCTGAAGTCCGACTTGCAACGCTCCTTCCAGCCAAGCGATGCGATGAGCGTTCTCCGCTCGCAGCGCCTGAACGGCTGGCTTCGCAAACTGGGCAGAGACCACAGCAGGCGAGTCAAGCACGTGGAACACCATGACGTAGGGAAACGCGGATACAACAGTCGCGCCATACCTCAACTCAATCTTCATCGTCATGCGGTACTGGTGCGTCAGCCCTACGCCAGGTAACGAGGGCTCCACGGCCAGCGTGTGGCTGACGACTACAAGCAGGGGAGCGGTGTCTTCCCCCTTGCCGCAAGTCGTGGCGCAGTTGACGAAAAGCGGCGATAACTTGTCCTTGCCGAAAGACGCCGCCGGCACGACATTGAGTCCTGGCCCGGTGGGCTGGCTCGCATCCACCAAATACAGATCCTTGCCCGTCCCCTCAGCCTCCAACTTGGCCACACGACGATTCGCCTCGTCCTGGATGAGCCGAGAAGCAAAGCTTCGGCAGGTTTCTGCGTACCGTTTGAGCAAAGGCCCAAGAGTGGGGTGCTCGCGTGCCTTAACAACCGGCATCGCGCGAAGTCTTTCCAGATACAAGAAGTGTCGGTCCGCAACAGCCTTCAGCGTGGCGACGCTACGAGCAACGTCCGTGGGCTCAAGCCTACTAAATCCGTTCGGATCGCGCGACTTCAGGTCGGCATACTCCTCCATCACCTGCAGAAGTAAGGGCTCGTATGTGGCAGTGCCAATTGGGTTATCAACACCAATGTACTGCAGCGCGCCGGATAGAGCGCCTGCGCCTTGCCATAGTGCCTCGACGCCCACAGGCTGAAAGCTCGCCGTGGCATCTCGCGCAAGAGAGAACTGGCTCATCAAGACGGTGAAGTTCGATGCACCTACCTGCGCAGGCAGCACCCACCCACCAGAAGCCAACTGCTTGGCGACAGCATCGTACTTTCCACGGCACTCCATGATGTCCCTGACGGTCCGGCCACCGTCTACCCCCAAGGTCCGGCAGCTTCCAAGCAACACCTCAGTTGTCTGCAGGGACGCAACGATCACGGCCTGGCTAGACCGAACAGCCAGCAGGTCTAGCTTCACGTTGGTCAGGCGCACTGTCTCTTGCACCTCGAGCAAGCGCGAGTCGATGACATCTAGGCGACGTAGCACTGCGTCAAGCTGAGCGATCACGTGGTCCACCTTGAGGTTGAGGCGGGCAAACTCCTTCACCATCAACTCGCGCAGCTGCTGCATCTCCCTGAGAAGTTCCTCGTGGCGCGCCTTCGCGACCGCGTCGTCACCTGCCCCGCCAAGCCCCAGGCCGCTAGCTCCGTTTAGCAGCCCCGTCAACGCAGTAATCATCCCTGTGCCTGTCGAGGCGGCGATCAGAAGGTTGAATGCTTGCGCGACCTGGCTCGCAGAATGCAGGTACCGCGCTGCCTTGTTGGCCATCTCGCCCAGCCGAGGGTCTACCTTGCCAAGTAGCGAACCCAAAGCATGGAAGGTGCTGGCGCCCGCCTGGAGCTGGCGGTAGGTATCTTGCATTGGCACTAGGATCGCTTGGCGCATCTGCTTGTCCGCTTGGGCCAGTGCCTGCCTGGTCTTACCTGTCAGCTCCGCTAGCTTTGCCGTGCCCTGGGCCTGTGCACGGGACAAGTAGCCTTCGACCAATTTCGTCGTTCTACTCCCCGAGCCGCCAAGACCGTTCCAGATTTCCTCGATGTCTCGTTGCGCCTGTCCGAGGCCTGGAGGCAGCAGCCCTGCGATTCCGTTGCGAAGCGTCTCTGCATCGGGGCCAAGAGCGCCCAGCACCGTGTCGTACACACGCTGCGGTGCCAGTAGTCCGGAGTTGCGTAGCGTCCTGTTCAACGCCGTCGCGGCAGCTTGGCCTAGTGGTGCGCCACCGAGAAAGTCGACACCCAGTTCCCGCAGGCCAGCGGGCGTCTCAATCAGCAATCCATTCTTCATGGCCGTGGAAACGGCGTCGGGCAGGCCCAGCTCGCGAGAGAACGGCGATAACAGCACCTGAGTCTGCTGCCACAGAGCTGGTGCCGCACGCAGCTGAGTACCAATGCTGGCAACGTTCTGGCGCAGCTTGTTCTGGGTGAATATCGAAGCGTCCTGGGCGGCCACTGCAACGCGCTCCACAACAAGCGGAGCTAGCGGCAGGCTTGACAGCCCTGTAGCCAAGGACAGCTGCAGAACGCGTTGCTCGGCAGTAAGCGCGCCTTGTGCATAAGTCCTCCCAGACGGCAGGCTCCCCGAGAGCAGTGTGGCGCCCGACAAAAAAACGCGTCTACGCATCTCGGCTCCCTGCCACCCGCAATTGGACCGTGCAACTCACAATCATATCGGTCCACCGTCATGGATCCGCTGCAAAGCGGCCGCCTGCTGGGCTGTCGTCGAAGGGCGCTTCGGGCGATTCACCGGTTTGCAAATGCCGCACTGAACTGACTCGCGGCGATCGAGGCGGTCACCGGCTTCTGCAGAAACAGCAGCCCATGTTGTTCGATGGCCGCCACAAGGTCTCTTTCGTCGACCTCCTTGGTGCCCGCCTTGCCGGTCAGCAGCGCAATAGGACAACTGGCGCTCTGGCTTCGCAGCTTGGCGACAAGCGCCTCGGCCGTACCTGTCGGCAGAACCCAGTCGATCACGTAGGCGTCGAAGCTGTCGAACTGCAGGGCAGCTTCGAGCTGCGCCTCGGTTGCAAACGCCGTGGCCTCAAAGCCCAACTCAACCAGGCCGGCCGCAAGGCTTCGGGCAACGTCGATGTCGTCGTCGAGGATCGCAAAGCGCCTCGGCCGGTCAGGCTTGGGCTCAATGATGAGCCGACGCACCGTGCAAGCCTGCGGCGTCGGCGTGTCGCCGGCCACCATCACCACCCACTCCGACCCGCCCTTGATTGCGATGAGGTCGCCCGGCCGATGCTGCGCCAGAGGCTGACCTGGCCAGAGCCGGCAGGTGACGCGCAGCGGCCCGGCGATGAGCAGCGCGGTCTCGTAGTCCGCTGACTTCTGTTCGCCGAACAGGTCTACCAGGGTCTCGCCGTGGTGCGTGGCGACTGTCTGAAGCTCCTCCAGCGACCACGGAGCGATCCCCGTCATGCGCCGGTGGGCCTGGTGGTACGACAGGCTAAGCAGACCGCCGATGTGTGCCGAGTGCCTGTGCCTCGGGAGGCCGGCCCTGTCGAGCAGCGCCCGGATGCACGTGGCGGCCAGGGAGCCCTGGGCCTCGGCCTTTGTTGACTCTGGCGGGGGCGTTGGTGCGGCAGAACGAGTGTTCACCGCACACCCCGTGGCGATTCATTGCTTATCACGCAACTTTTTGTCTTCATGAGCTCGTCCATATCGTGTAACAGATAATCTTTGCGTGCCACGCACGTTTTGCTCTGCTACATTGTCTTTTCCCGCCACTGTATGGCGTCAGGTCTTCACACCAGCGAAAGGTTGGCAATGAAAGCACATTTCAGCACCGCAATCCGGCCCCTAGTGAGACTTGCTGCCCCTTTCGGCCTCGTTCTCGGTCTCGGCCTGGGGCTCAGCGGCCCTGCGCACGCTGTCGACGGCTGCAAGCTTCTGCTGTGCATGGCAGGCAACTGGCAGAACATCAGCCAGTGCACGCCCACCGTGCGCCAAGCCCTGCGCGACGTGGCCCGAGGTCGCGGCTGGCCGACCTGCAGCATGGGCGGCGACAGCGCCAGCGGCAACCAGTACGTGGCGCCCGAGCAGTGCCCGGAGCAGTACATCACCAACGCCGGGACCGACGAGAGTGGCCGGCCCATCTACAGCTGCCCCTTCAGCGGCGTGATCCATGTGGCTGTCGAAGGGCGGCCGTGGTCGCGCACCTGGTGGTCCCCGTCGGGTGACTCGGTGGTCGAGTGGCTGCCCGCAGCGAAGGCGGCGTTCGCCAATTCGCCGGATGCCATGGACGAGCGCTTCGACCGCGACCACGCAGCGTGGGTCATCAGTGAACAGGTCCGGCTTGCTGCCGAGGCTGCTGCTGCGGCAGCAGCAGCCCAAGGAGGCGGCGGGTGATTGACCTGGCCGCCCTTGTGCTGACCTGCGCACCGCTGGTGGCGCAGGACACGGCACGCGCCCTGATCCAGGTCGAAAGCGGCGGCAACCAGTTCGCCATCGGTGTTGTCGGCGGCGCACTCGTGCGCCAGCCCGCCAATCTTCCCGAGGCCCTGGCCACGGTCGCCGCGCTGGAAGCAGCAGGATGGAACTACAGCGTCGGGCTCGGCCAGATCAACAAGCGCAACTTCGAGCGCTACGGCCTCAACCCTGCGACCGCATTCGACGCCTGCGCGAATCTCACCGCCATGCAGGGCATCTTGGGCGAATGCTTCTCTCGCGCAAGTCGCCGCGCTCCCAAGCAGACCGCTCTTCGCGACGCCTTCAGTTGCTACTACTCCGGCAACTTCCTGACCGGTCACCAACACGGCTACGTGGGCAAGGTCCTCGCAGCGTGGTCGTCAAAGCCTCTCCCGTTCGCCCCCGTCACCGCATCCGTCAACTCAGGAGCCTCGCAATGAACCTCACTCGCCATCAAATCTCGGTCCGCCCCCTCACCTCCATCGCCGGCCCCCGTGCGGTCATCGCGCTGCTGGTCTTCGGCGCAGCGCTCGCTGCCTCCAACCCCGCTATGGCCCAGGCCCTGGAGCCGGTCGTGCGTGGCGCCACGATCGCACGCGACACCGTTGTGGCTATCACGCTGCTGCTGATGACGGTCGGGGTCGGCATGGCCGGCTACAAGATCATGTTCGCCGGCGCCAGCTTCCGCGACGTGTCCAACCTGCTGTTCGGTGGCGCCATCGCCGGCGCGGCCGCGGCGATCGCTGCAGTCTTCATGGGCTGAGCCGTGATCGAAACCGTGTTCAAAGGGGCCACACGCCCCCCGATGAAATTCGGGGTGCCGCTGGTCCCCTTGGTGGTCCTGCTGCTGCCGGGGTTCATCTCCGGCATGTGGCTGTCCACGATGGTGAACTGGCGCTTCGCGCCGGTCATCTTCGGCTCGCTCGCGGTGGCCTACATCTGGATGCGCATCGTCACGAGCCGCGACGACCAGCGCCTCACGCAGATGGTCCTCAAACTCAAGCTGGCGGTGCGCAACCCGAACCGGGTGCTGCGCAACGGGGCGCGCAGCTATGCGCCCATTGGCTACCGAGGGGGCCGTCATGTTTGGCGTCGTTAGCCCGGAGCGCGCCACTCCCCGCTACTGGGAGCGCGCGAGCAAGGAATCCAACGTCGGCGAGTTCGTCTCGATCGGCGCGCCGCTCTCGCAGCACGACACGGCAACGCGGTCGGGCGACTGCCTGCGGGTCTGGCGCCTCGATGGCGTGGCCTTCGAGAGTGCCGAGTTCAACCTCGTCAAGGATCGGCACGACGCCTGGTGCAATGTGCTGCGCAACCTACCTGCGGGCCGCACGGCCGTCTATCACCACCGCATCCACCGGCGCATCCATGACCGGCTCACCGATGCGAGCGAACCGGAGTTCAGCGCAGCCTTCTCCAAGGCCTACCAGGACCGCATCAGCGTC
>CALMQI010000109.1 GCA_937871935.1 uncultured Burkholderiales bacterium | reverse complement strand
GGCAAGCAGGCCAAGGGTGACGAAGCGCTGCTCGCTGTAGGAGAACCGGTCGCCTTCGAACGTGAACGTGACACCCTCGAACACAAGTGGCGCATCAACGAAATCGAGCCCGTGGGCCTTGAGGTTCGCGGCGCGCTTCGCCTCCGACCAGGTGAACTCCATGCGCGCAGTGTATATACGGTGCGTAGTGGCGTCAAGAACGCGAGTTCATCGGTCCAACGTTTGAGCTCACCTGCGGGCGACAGACGGCGAAGCCGACTGGCGAACGTCAGGTGGAGCGAAGGGTTAGGCGCGATCAACGTGGCACCTTTACGCGAGGCTTCCTTAGACGCACTAGGTCGGCCGACCGCTCGATGGCACTGACGAGGTACTGCATTGTGAGGTCGAGTTCGTCTTGATTGCACCAGTAGTCGTCGATCGTTCCATAAGTCGAGTAGCGCGACCGATTGAAACCGTCTTCGAGATCGTTGTACCAAATGACCGTTCGCCCAACGATCGCGACCACCCAGAAACCACCACCGGAATCGCCGTAAGGGTGTTGTTGCCATTTCTCGGGTTCGATTCGCAGGGCTTGCCAGAGACGCAAGTGCGAGGGACTCATGCGCGCCTCGCCTTGAGCGACGCGACTGCGAAGCGCTACTTGAGAGATCGGCTTCCACTCGACCATCGACGGTCAGCGCCTAACGTTTGAGCTCACCTGCGGGCGACAGACGGCGAAGCCGGCTGGCGAACGTCAGGTGGAGCGAAGGGTTAGGCCGAGTCACGGGAGCGAAAGCCAAGAATGCGCGGGAGCTTGGGCCAAAGCCAGTAAACAAACACCGCACCAACAGGGGCGCCTACCAGCAGAAGCGACGCTACCTCGGAGAGTGGAGTGAGTAGACGAGCCGCTCCAGCGCCAAGCGCGCCATAGAAAATGAACACTCCAATAGCGCTCGCGATCACCGATACGCCTTCTCTGACCGAAGCAAACACTGCGATCACCCTCTCGGCCTAACGTTTGAGCTCAGCCGCTGGCGGAGGCGGAACGCCGTAGCCAGTCGGCTGGAGCGAAGGGTTAGGCGGCTGGTCAGAGCGCGAGAGCCGCGGCGCAGCAACACCGCTCAAGGCAACGAATTGCAGAAGCGGAGCGCGGTTCGAGCCGCTCGAGCCGTCCGCTGGCCGGCGGAGCGCGGACAGCCCACGCCGATGACGGAGTAGATGGCCGGCTTGACCACAACGCGCGGAGCGGGGTACGGCTCGCTTGCCGACCGTCCGAACAGAGCCGACGTGGCCACAGCGCGCGAGGCGGCGCAGAAGTTGATTGCCAACCGTCCGAACAGAACCGACGCCTCGAAGAACACGCGATTGTTCGACCGCCTCGGTTTGAACGAACAGGGCACGGCGACAGCGGACAGCGCCAAGCAAGGCGAAAATGCCTCGCGCCAGGACCGGCAGCGGCGAACTTGACGATGGTGGATGAGCAACCATGGTGAGCGTCAGCAGCCTAACGTTAAATGGACGGAAGCGGACGGGGTGGGGCGTTCCGCCTAATGCGCCGTGGCGTGGGCTGCGCGGACGCACGTAACCCCCCTTTCGGGTGCCCCCTTCGGCTCGCTACTCAGGGCGATGCGGCGGTGCAATGGGCTGCCTAAATTGGGCGGCATGGCAAAGAAACCGATTGCATCGAAGTCCTCCCGGGGTCCAACCCCTTCCTCGTCGGGCGCAAAGCAGGGCCGTCGCTCGCGGGCCGCTTCGTCTTCGGGCGATCCGCCGCCGACTCGAATGTCTCCCACCCAACGTGCGGCCGTCAAGTCGGCGGCGCGGTTGGCTGCGGCGGCTGCTGCGGCTGCTGCGGCTGCCGGGGCGGCGGCGGGTTCGCCGCCGATCGCGGCGGTGGTGCCGGAGCTGCCCGCACCGGCCCGCCTGCTCGACCGTCTGCGCCATGCGCTGCGGGTGCGCCACTACTCCATTCGCACCGAGCAGGCCTACGTCGACTGGGTGCGTCGCTTCATCCTCTTCAACGGCAAACGCCATCCGGTGGATCTGGGGGCGGGCGAGGTGCAGGCTTTCCTCACGCATCTGGCGGTCGAGCGGCGCGTCGCCTCGCCCACGCAAAACCAGGCCAAGTCGGCGCTGCTGTTTCTCTACCGCGTGGTGCTGGGCCTGCGCCTGCCCTGGCTCGACGAGGTGGTGGGCGCCAAGCTCGGCCGCCGGCTGCCGGTGGTGCTCACGCCGGGTGAGGTGCGCCAACTGCTGGCGCATCTGGGCGGCACGATGGGGCTGGTGGCGTCGCTGCTCTACGGCACCGGCATGCGGCTGCTCGAGTCGCTGCGTCTGCGTGTCAAAGACGTGGAGTTCGAGCGCCGCGAGCTCGTCATCCGCGACGGCAAGGGCGCGAAGGACCGTGTCACCGTGCTGCCCGAGAACCTGGTGTTGCCGCTGCAATCCCACCTCGCCAAGGTACGCGCGCTGCACCAGCGCGACCTCGCCGCCGGCCATGGTGACGTGTGGTTGCCCGACGCGCTGGACATCAAATACCCCGGTGCGCCACGCGAGTGGGGCTGGCAGTTCGTGTTTCCGTCCACCGCGCGCTCGATCGATCCGCGCACCGGCGCCGAGCATCGGCACCATCTCAACGAAAACACGGTGCAGAAGTCGGTGGCGCTGGCGGCGCGCCGCGCCGGCATCGTCAAACCCTGTTCACCGCACGTGCTGCGCCATTCGTTCGCCACGCACCTGCTGCAGGCCGGCTACGACATCCGCACCGTGCAGGAGCTGCTGGGCCACGCCGACGTGAAGACCACGATGATCTACACCCACGTACTCAACCGCGGCGGCCGCGGCGTGCGCAGCCCGCTCGACCAGATCTGAGCTGAGCTGGGCTGGCTGCAGGCAGGTGCAGCCGGCGCGGACGGCCTACGCCGCCGCCTGCGTGCCCGCAGGGGCGCTCTTGCGGTCGGCAGCGGCAGCGGCGGCGGTGTCGCCGCCTGCGCGCCACTTCGCCATCAGCGCATCCCACTTGATGCGCGCGGCCGCCAGGTGGCGCGCCTTCACGTGGCCGTAGCCGCGGATGTCCTCCGGGATGCGCGCGATCTCGACCGCCAGCGGCAGGCGCTCGGGCGTGAGGCCCTGCCGGAGAACCTCTTCGATGCTCGCCTGGTATTGCCCGATCAGCGCACGCTCGGTGCGGCGCTCCTCGGTGCGGCCAAACAGGTCCAGCGGCCCGCCGCGCAGGCCCTTCAGCTTTGCCAGCAGCGGGAACGCCATGCCGCGCAACCACGCGCCGGCATAGGGCTGCTTCTGCAGTTCGCCCTTGTCGTTCTTCTTTGCCGTCAGGGGCGGGGCCAGGTGGTGCACCAGCTTGTAGTCGCCCTCGAACATCTGCGCGATGCGCTCGGCAAAGGCCGGGTCGGTGTGCAGCCGCGCCACCTCGTACTCGTCCTTGTAGGCCATCAGCTTGAAGAGATACCGCGCCACCGCCTCGGTGAGCGCGGTCTTCCCGGTGCCGAGCTTGGCTTCCGCCTCGCGCACCTTGTTCACGAAGGCCTGGTAGCGTGCTGCGTAGGCGCTGTCCTGGTACCCGGTGAGAAACGCCACCCGCGTGGCCACCATCTCGTCGAGGCCCGGCTTCTTGACGAACTGAATCACCTGCGCGGCCTTGTACAGCGCCGTCACCGCCGCCAGGTCGTGCGCGCAGCGCCGGCCCCACTCAAAGGCGGCCAGGTTGTTCGCCACCTGCACGCCGTTCAGCTCGATCGCACGCCGCATCGCGGCGCGGCTCACCGGCACGCGCCCCTTCTGCCACGCATAACCCAGCAGCAGCGGGTTGCCGTAGATCGAGTCGCCCAGCAGCTGCACCGCCGCGTGCTCGGCGTCCAGCTGGCCGAGGTGGCTCGTGCCCACGGCCGTCTGCAGCACGGTCTCGCAGTGGCCCGCCGGGCTCTGCCAGTCCGGGTTGGCCACGAAGGCGGCGGTCGGCGTCGCATGCGAGTTCAGCGCCACATACGTGCGGCCCTCGTGCATCAGGCCGAGCGTGGCCTTGCCGGCGGCCACGATGGCGTCGCAGGCGATCACCAGGTCGGCCTTGGCGGTGTCGACCTTGGTGGTGTAGATGGCTTCGGGCCGGTTGGCGATCTGCACGTGGCTCCACGTCGCGCCGCCCTTCTGCGCCAGGCCCGCGCTGTCCTGCGTGACCACGCCCTTGCCTTCCAGGTGCGCCGCCATGCCCAGCAGCTGGCCGATCGTGATCACGCCGGTGCCGCCGATGCCGGCCACCACGATGCCCCAGGCTTGCTCGGCCAGCGGCAGCGCGGGCTCGGGCAGCTCGGGCAAGGTGTGCGGGTCCACCACCACGTTGGCCGTGTCCTTCTTCGGCTTCTTCAGCTCGCCGCCTTCGACAGTCACAAAGCTCGGGCAGAAGCCCTTCACGCACGAGTAGTCCTTGTTGCAGGTGTTCTGGTTGATGCGGCGCTTGCGGCCGAACTCGGTCTCCACCGGCTCCACGCTCAGGCAGTTGCTCTGCACGCTGCAGTCGCCGCAGCCCTCGCACACCAGCTCGTTGATCACCACGCGCTTGGCCGGGTCCACCAGCTTGCCGCGCTTGCGGCGGCGGCGCTTCTCGGTGGCGCAGGTCTGGTCGTACAGCAGGATCGTGCAGCCTTCGGTGTCGCGCAGCTCGCGCTGCACGGCGTCCAGCTCGTCGCGGTGGCGCACGGTGGTGCCCGGCGCCAGGTTGAGCGGCGTGCCGCTCGAGTACTTGTCGAGCTGGTCGGTCACGATCACGATCTTCTTGGCGCCCTCGGCCTCCAGCTCGCGCGTCATCTGCGGCACCGTCAGCTGGCCGTCCAGCGGCTGGCCGCCGGTCATCGCCACCGCGTCGTTGACCAAAATCTTGTAGGTCACGTTCACGCCGGCGGCGATGCTCTGGCGCACCGCCAGAAAGCCCGAGTGGTAATACGTGCCGTCACCCAGGTTGGCAAACATGTGCGGCCGTTTGGAAAAGGGCGCCTGCCCGACCCAGGGCACGCCTTCGCCGCCCATCTGCGTGAAGCCCACGGTGGAGCGGTTCATCCACACCGCCATGAAGTGGCAGCCGATGCCGGCCATCGCCATCGAGCCCTCGGGCACGCGGGTGCTGGTGTTGTGCGGGCAGCCCGAGCAGAACCACGGCTGCCGCTCGGCGCCGCCGCTGGCGCCTTCGGCCAGCGCCCGCTCCTTGGCCTGCACGATCGACAGCCGCGCGTCCATGCGCGCCACGACGTCGGCGTCGACGCCCAGCTTCTTCAGCCGCTTGGCAATCGCGCCGGCGATCAGCGCGGGCGACAGGTCGGCGTTGGCGCGCAGCAGCCAGTTGCTGCTCGGGTTGGGCTGGCTCCACTCGCCGCCCTCGTCACCGTCGTGCTGGTCGAACTTGCCCAGCACGTGCGGCCGCACGTCGGCGCGCCAGTTGTAGAGCTCTTCCTTGATCTGGTACTCGATGACCTGGCGCTTCTCTTCGACGACCAGGATCTCCTGCAACCCTTGCGCAAAGTCGCGCGTGATGGTCGCCTCCAGCGGCCACACCACGTTCACCTTGTGCAGCCGGATGCCCAGCCGCTTGCAGGTGTCGTCGTCCAGCCCCAGGTCGGCCAGCGCCTGGCGCGTGTCGTTGAACGCCTTGCCGCTGGCGATGATGCCGAAGCGGTCGTGCGCCCCTGAGATCACGTTGTGGTTCAGCTTGTTGGCGCGCACGTAGGCCAGCGCCGCATACCACTTGGTGTCGAAAAGGCGCGCCTCCTGCACCAGCGCGGTGTCGGGCCAGCGGATGTGCACGCCGCCGGGCGGCATCACGAAGTCCTGCGGCAGCACGATCTGCACGCGGTCCGGGCTCACGTCGATGCTGGCGGCGGATTCCACCACCTCCTGGATCGTCTTCATGCTCGTCCACACGCCGGCGAAGCGGCTCATCGCAAACGCGTGCAGCCCGAGGTCCAGGATGTCCTGCGCGCTGGCCGGAAAGAACAGCGGCAAACCGCAGGCCTTGAAGATGTGGTCGCTCTGGTGCGCGGCGGTGCTGCTCTTGGCCACGTGGTCGTCGCCGGCGATCGCGATCACGCCGCCGTGCGGCGAGGTGCCGGCCATGTTGGCGTGCTTGAACACGTCGGAGCAGCGGTCCACGCCCGGCCCCTTGCCGTACCAGATGCCGAACACACCGTCGTACTTGTTGTTGGCCTTGTCGAACTCGAGCTGCTGCGTGCCCCACAGCGCCGTGGCGGCGAGCTCCTCGTTCACGCCGGGCTGAAACACCACGTGGTTGGCCGCCAGGTGCTTCTTGGCCGCCCACAGCGCCTGGTCGTAGCCGCCGAGCGGGCTGCCGCGGTAGCCGCTCACGAAGCCGGCGGTGTTGAGGCCGTGCTTCGCGTCGCGCGCGCGCTGCAGCATCGGCAGCCGCACGAGCGCCTGCACGCCGCTCATGAAGGCGCGGCCCGATTCGAGCGCGTACTTGTCGTCGAGCGTCACGCGCTCCAGGGCCTGGCGGATGGCGTCGGGCAGGGGGGCGTTCATGGTCGGTGCGGTCTCCAGCGGCGCGGGCCGCAGCGGCGTCGAGAGGTCGTCGACGCAGGCTCAGCCCAGGGCAAGACGGATGGTGGTCCGCCAGTGTAGGGGTGGCTGCCGGGGAAGTCTTTTCTTTGCATGCCCGCAGGGCGATACTTGGCGCAAGACTCTTGCGCACACCATGGCTACCCGAGAAAGAATCGCGCCCAGGAAGCCCGCTTCCGGGAAAACACCACCACCAGCCCGCGAGCAGTCGGCCGACGGCGGCGGCGCCGCGGTGGACCACGGCCCCGGCCTGGACCGCTACGACATCGCGATCCTCGGCGAGCTGCAGCGCGACGCGCGGCTGTCCAACGCCGAGCTGGCGGCGCGCATCGGCCTGTCGGCGGCGCCGACCTGGCGCCGCGTCAAGTGGCTCGAGCAGCAGCGCTTCATCACCGGCTACCGCGCCGAGCTCGACCGGCGCCGCATCGGCCTGGGCGTGCTGGCCTTCGTGCGCGTCGACGCCGAGCGCAACAACGCCGCCGCCACGCGGGCGCTCGAGGACGCGATCCGCGCGTTGCCCGAGGTAGTGTCGTGCCACTACATCAGCGGCGCGGGCACCTTCGAGCTGCACGTGATGGTGACCGACCTCGATGCCTACTCGCGCTGGGCCCGCGACGTGCTGTTCAAGTTGCCCAACGTGAAGGACATCCACACCAGCTTTTCGCTTGGCGAGGTCAAGTCGGGCGCGGCCTTGCCGCTGGCGCATCTGCGTGGCGGAGGCGCCCGTGGCTGACGACGGCCGCTCGGCCGCCGACGCACTGTGGCACGAGGTCGCGGCCGACTTTGCCGCCACGCGCGGGCGCACCGGAATCGCGGCGCCGAGCGCGCGGGTATGGCAGGCGCTGCGCAGCGTGCCGCGCGAGCGCTTCGTCGACGAGTCGTGGCGGCCGCAGGCCTTCGACAACCGCCCGCTGCCCATCGGCTGCGGGCAGACCATCTCGCAGCCCTTCATCGTCGCGTTGATGACGGCGCTGCTCGACCCGCAACCCACGCACCGCGTGCTCGAGATCGGCACCGGCTGCGGCTACCAGGCCGCGGTGCTGGCGCGCCTGTGCGCGCAGGTGGTCAGCATCGAGCGCATCGCCGCGCTCGCCGCGCAGGCGCGCGCGCACCTGCGCGAGCTGGGCATCACCAACGCCGAGGTGCATGTCGCCGACGGCTGGCAGGGCTGGCCTGCCGGCGCGCCCTATGACCGCATCGTCGTCACCGCCGGGCCAGAGGAAGTGCCGCCCGCGTTGCTGGCGCAGCTGGCGCGCCCCGGCCGGCTGGTGCTGCCGGTGGGCGACGACGGCTGGCAGGTGCTGCGCGTGATCGACCAGGCGGCCGACGGCACACGCAGCGAGCGCAACGTGCTCGACGTGCGTTTCGTGCCGATGCCCACGGGCACCGACGACGACGCATGACGAAGGGCGCCGGCGCGCTCAAGGCTCACGTCGGCGCGCCGATATGACCATCAGAATGGCTGCGCTCCCGTCCTCGCCGATCGTGAACCTGCTGCTCGGCCCGCCGGGTCGGCAGCGCGTGCGTGCCTCGCAGTCGCTGCTGGCGCTGGTGGTCTATCTCGTCTTCGCGGTCGTCCAGCACGCCGAAGTCATGTTGGGGTTGATCGACGGGGCCGCGTCGAACGCGTTGACCGTCTTCAATCTGTGCGGCGGTTTCACCTTCTACCTGGCCATCCGCGCCGGGCTCAACGAACGCTTCACCGCCGACCCGTCGCTCACGCTGCCGCAGTCGGCCTTCGCGATGGTCGGCATTGCAGGGTCGTACGCCATCACCGGGCCGGCGCGCGGCGCGGTGATGATCATCATGATGCTGGTCATCCTGTTCGGTCTGTTCGCGCTCAGCGCGCGGCAGGCCCGGGCCCTGGCACTCTGGGGTTTCGGGTTGCTGGCCGGCGCGATGCTGTGGAAGAGCCAGACCGACCCGTTGCGTTACGACCCGCGGGTCGAGCTGGTGCATCTGCTGTTCGCCGCCATCGTGATGATCTCGGTGTCGGTGCTGGCGATCCGGCTCGGCGCGCTGCGCAGCCGGTTGAGCCGGCAGAAGAAGGACCTCGAGGTCGCGCTCGAGCGCATCCAGACACTGGCCACGCGCGACGAGCTCACCGGGTTGCTCAACCGCCGGGCGATGGTCGAACTGCTGGCGCGCGAACATCCGCGCATCGAGCGCGGGCAAGGCCCGCTGTCGCTCGCCCTGATCGACATCGACTGGTTCAAGCGCATCAACGACACGCATGGTCACCAGGTCGGCGATGCCGTGCTGCGACGCTTCGCCGAGCTGCTGCAGGCCCGGTTGCGCGCGGCCGACGCGCTGGCCCGCTGGGGCGGCGAGGAGTTCCTGCTGCTGATGCCCGGCACCGGTCGCGACGCGGCGCAGGCCGTGCTGGAGCGGCTGCGCGCCAGCGTCATCGACGGCGGCTTCGAGCAAGTCGCGCCGGGGTTGCGCGTCAGCTTCTCGGCCGGCGTGGTGCAGTGCGGCGACGGCGAGAGCCGGGACCAGGCGCTCGAGCGCGCCGACGCGGGGCTCTACCGCGCCAAGCAACAGGGTCGCGACCGCATCGAATGCGGCTGACGGTGCGCTTGAGCCGGGCCCCCGCGGCGCCGCGCCGTCACGGCCGCGGCCACAGCGCCCACAGCCGCAGCGACTGCTTCATGCGCCCCGCCTGCTGCTCGGCCTGGCCGCCCCAACCCCAGAAGTAGTCGACCCGCACCGCGCCGGTGATGGCGCTGCCGGTGTCCTGCGCCATCACCACCCGGCGCAGCGGCGTCGCCGTCAGCGGCTCGGTGCTGTCGACCCACAGCATGGTGCCGTAGGGCAGCGCCAGCGGGTCGACCGCCACCGAGCGGCCGGGGGTGAGCGGCACGCCCTGCGCACCGCGCGGGCCGATCGCTTCGTCGACCAGCGGCTCCTCGGTGAAGAACACCACGCGCGGGTTGCTCCACAGCAGCTCGTTCACGCGCTCGGGGTAACGCCGCGCCCAGTCGCGGATGGCCGGCCACGAGGCCTCTTCGCTGCGCAGCTCGCCGCGGTCGATCAGCCAGCGGCCGACCGACTTGTAGCCATGGTCGTTGTGGCCGGCGTAGACCAGGCGCATCGCGCGCTCGCGACCGTCGGGCTCGGTCACGCGCAGGCGGCCCGAACCCTGCACCTGCACCAGCAGCGCGTCCAGCGGGTCGGCGATGTAGGCGATCTCCAGGCCACGCAGGCCGGCGCGGGCAGCGGGCAGCGTGTCGAGCTGCTCGCGGCTCCAGTACGGCTTGCGCGTGCCCAGGTCGCGCGGCGGCCGGTACAGCGGCACCTGCTGGCCGTTGCGCGGCACGCGGCTCGCGTGCAATAGCGGCTCGAAGTAGCCGGTGGCCAGGCCTCCGGTCTGGCCGTCGAGCGACTCGATGCGATAGGGCACCAGCGTGCGCTGCAGGAACTCGCGCGCCTGCGCGTCGTCGGCGGGCTTGAGCGCCCGCGCCAGCGCGCACACGCCGGCCCACCCGTCGGCCGGCCGCGTGCAGCCGGTCAGCAGCGCCGGCCACAGCTCGCGCGTGCGGTCGTCGGTCCAGCCCGGCAGGTCGGCCCAGTCAGCGGGGATCCAGCGCGCCCGCGGGCGCTGGATCGGCACGGGCACACGCTCGGTGCGGCCGAACGCCACCGGCGTCGGTTGCGCCGCCGGCGGCAACGTGCTCGAGCAGGCTGGCTGGCTGCCTAGAATGAACGCCAGCAACAGCAGCCGGCGCACGGAACGACGCAATCGCATGTGGGTGATTTTCCTGGAGATGGCCGCGGCGCTGGCCTTGCTGGTGTTCATCGTCTGGTGGACGATGTTCTCCGGCCGCAAGCGCGGCGAGCGGCGCGCCGACGACAAGCCCGATCAGTGAAGCGCCGCCGTGTCGGCCAGCGCGAACTCGGGCACCTCGGTCTCGAACCAGTGCGCGTCGTGGGTGATGCAGAAGTAGCGCCCCTTCATCGAGCCCATCGGCGTGGCGATCTGCGCCCAGCTGGAGTACTCGAACTTCTCGCCCGGGTTGAGCAGCGGCTGGTGCCCCACCGCGCCCAGGCCACGCACCTCCTGCACCTGGCCGCGGTGGTCGGTGATCCACCACTGCCGCGCTATCAGCTGCGCGGCGGTGTCGCCGCTGTTGACGATCGTCACCGTGTAGGCGTACGCGTACTGCTCGCGTGATGCATCGGTCTGCTCGGGCAGCGGACGCACCGCGACCTTGCAGCTGAATTCGGGATGGGCCATGTGGGCCATTCTAGGAAGGCTGCCACAATTGCGCACGACTTCCTCCGCCGCGAGCCCCGAAGTGACCTACCGCATCGCGCCCAGCATCCTGTCGGCCGACTTCGCACGCCTGGGCGAGGAGGTGCGCAACGTCGTCGCCGCCGGCGCCGACTGGATCCACTTCGACGTGATGGACAACCATTACGTGCCCAATCTCACCTTCGGCCCGATGGTCTGCGCGGCGCTGCGCAAGCACAGCAGCGCGCCGATCGACGTGCACCTGATGGTGACTCCCGTCGATGCGCTGGCACAGGCCTTCTGCCAGGCCGGCGCCGATCTGGTGAGCTTTCACCCGGAAGCATCGACGCATGTCGACCGCACGCTGCAGCTCATCCAGGCCGAGGGCAAGCAGTGCGGGCTCGTCTTCAACCCGGCCACGCCGCTCGACGTGCTGGAGTGGACGATTCACAGAATAGACCTGGTGCTGATCATGAGCGTGAACCCGGGCTTCGGCGGGCAGAGCTTCATCGACAGTGCGCTGCGCAAGATCGAGCGGGCGCGCAAGCTCATCGACGCCGAACACGCACGCTCGGGCCGGGACATCCGCCTCGAGGTCGACGGCGGCATCAAGGTCGACAACATCCGCCGCGTCGCCGACGCTGGCGCCGACACCTTCGTCGCCGGCAGCGCGATCTTCGGGCAGAAGGACTATGCGGCCGTGATCCGCGCGATGCGCGCGGCGCTCGCGCATTGACGCCGTTGACGCAAGAGGCTCCACGATGACCGACACCGAACGCGCACTGCGCATCCGCCTGGCCGCCGCCTACCGCGTCTTCGCGATGCTCGGCTGGGTGGAGCTGATCTACAACCACATCACGGTGCGCGTGCCGGGGCCGGACACGCACTTCCTGATCAACCCGTTCGGCCTGCACTACAGCGAGGTCACCGCGTCCAACCTGGTGAAGATCGACCTCGACGGCCGCGTGATCGGCGACTCCAAGTGGGGCGTCAACCCGGCCGGCTTCACCGTGCACTCCACGCTGCACCGCGGCATCGCCGACGCGCATTGCGTGATGCACACGCACACCACCGCTGGCTGCGCGGTCGCCGGCTCGCGCGCCGGGCTGAGCTGGGACAACTTCTACTCGGCGCAGCTGCACGACCGCGTGGCGTATCACGACTTCGAAGGCATCACCGTGCATGCCGCCGAAGGCCCGCGGCTGCTGCGCTCGATCGGCAGCAAGCCTGCGGTGATCCTGCGCAACCACGGGCTGCTCGCCTGGGGCCGCACCATAGAGCTCGCGTTCGTGACGCTGTGGACGCTGCAGCGCGCCTGCGAGATCCAGCTCGCCGGCGCGGCGCTGGGGCCGACGATTCCCGTCTCCGAGGCCATCCAGCGCAAGGCCAGCGCCGATGCGCTGCAGTTCCACCCCGACCACGGCGGCGGCAAGGACGTGTTCGATGCGCTGGTGCGCCTGGTCGATCGCATCGACACCAGTTATAGGGATTGAGGCGGCGCGAACGCATGCGCCGCGACGATTTCGACGCCGCGATCCTCGACCTCGACGGCACCATGGTCGACACGCTCGGCGACTTCGACGCCGCGGTCAACGCCATGCTCGGCGAGCTGCAGCTGCCGGCGATGCCGCGCGAGGCGGTGGCGCGCGGCGTCGGCTGGGGCTCCGAGCACCTGATCCGCGTGACGCTGGAGCAGGTCGGCGCGCCGGCCGGGCGCTACGACGAGGCCTGGGCCAGCTACCAGCGCCACTACCTGGCCGTCAACGGGCAGCACGCGCAGGTCTTTCCCGGCGTGCGCGAGGCGCTGACGCGTTTTGCCGCCTCGGGCCTCGCGCTCGCCTGCGTGACCAACAAGCCGGCCGCCTTCACCGCCGGCCTGCTCGAGGCGATGGCGCTCGCGCCGTACTTCGGCGTCGTGCTGGGCGGCGACAGCCTGCCGCAGAAGAAGCCCGACCCGCTGCCCTTGCTCACCGCCTGCGAACGGCTCGGCACGAGCCCGGCGCGCACGCTGATGATCGGCGACTCGGCGGTCGACGCGCAGGCCGGTGCCGCTGCCGGCTGCCCGGTGGCGCTGGTGCGCTACGGCTTCAACCACGGCCAGGCGCTGCACACGCTCGGCGCCGCACGCCTGGTCGACCGCATCGACGAGCTGTTGCGCTGAAGGGGCGCGCTGCTACACTGCCGCCCCATGTCCACGCCGCGTGCACTCGCCGCCGCCCCCAGGTCGCCCGACCGGGGAGCCTGGCCCTGGCGACGCGACACCGTTTCGGCCTGACGCCGCTCGCGTCGCGCCGCAGCGCCCACCGCGCGCCTGCAGCGCCCGCCGCCCGCATCGCCGCCGGGGCCTGCCTGACCCAAGCGTTGCCCCGACCTGTTTGACCCTCGCGCCTGCTGCCGCCTGGTAGCCGCCGCGCCGCAAGGAATCACCGTCGTGATCACCGAACTCGAATTCAAGAGCCTGGCCGCTGACGGCTACAACCGCATCCCGCTGATCGCCGAGGCCTTTGCCGACCTCGAGACGCCGCTGTCGCTGTACCTCAAGCTGGCCGGCGGCAGCAAACACAGCTTCCTGCTCGAGTCGGTCGTCGGCGGCGAGCGCTTCGGCCGCTACTCGTTCATCGGGCTGCCGGCGCGCACGCTGCTGCGCGCCAGCGGTCTACGTTCCGAGGTCGTCACCGACGGCGCGGTGGTCGAGACGCACGAGGGCAACCCGCTCGACTTCATCGCCGCCTACCAGGCGCGCTTCAAGGTCGCGCTGCGGCCGGGGTTGCCGCGCTTTTGCGGCGGCCTGGCGGGTTACTTCGGCTACGACGCGGTGCGCTACATCGAGCCCAAGCTGGCGCAGACGCACAAGACCGGCGGTCTGGACACGCCCGATATCGCACTGCTGCACTGCGAGGAGCTCGCGGTGATCGACAACCTGTCGGGGCGGTTGTACCTGATCGTCTACGCCGACCCGGGTGTGTCCGAGGCCTACTTCAATGGCAAGCGGCGGCTGGCCGAGCTGGCCGACAAGCTGCGCTTCTCGGTCACCGCACCGGCAGTGAAACGCGGACCGTCCTATGCGGTCGAGCGCGAGTTCACCAAGGACGCCTACATCGCCGCGGTCCTGAAGGCCAAGGAGTACATCGCCGCCGGCGACATGATGCAGGTGCAGATCGGCCAGCGCCTGCGCAAGCGCTACACCGAGAGCCCGCTGAGCCTGTACCGGGCGCTGCGCTCGCTGAACCCGAGCCCGTACATGTACTTCTACGACATGGGTTCGTTCCACATCGTCGGCGCGTCGCCCGAGATCCTGGTGCGCCACGAGCACACGCCCGAGGGCGACAAGATCACGATCCGGCCGCTGGCCGGCACGCGGCCGCGCGGCGCCACGCCCGAGCGCGACCGCGCCACCGAGGCCGAGCTGCTGGCCGATCCGAAGGAGCGCGCCGAACACCTGATGCTGATCGACCTGGCGCGCAACGACATCGGCCGCATCGCGAAGACCGGTTCGGTGAAGGTGACCGAGGCCTTCGTCGTCGAGCGCTACTCGCACGTGATGCACATCGTGAGCAACGTCGAGGGGCTGCTCAAGGACGGAACCTCCAACCTCGACGTCTTGCGCGCCACCTTCCCGGCCGGCACGCTGAGCGGCGCGCCGAAGATCCGTGCGATGGAGATCATCGACGAACTGGAGCCGGTGAAGCGCGGCATCTACGGCGGCGCCTGCGGCTACCTGAGCTACGCCGGCGACATGGACGTGGCGATTGCCATCCGCACCGGCATCATCCAGAACCAGACGCTGTACGTACAGGCTGCTGCCGGCGTGGTGGCCGACTCGGTGCCCGAGATGGAGTGGCGCGAGACCGAAGCCAAGGCGCGCGCACTGATCCGCGCCGCCGAGCTGGTGGAAGAGGGCTTCTAGGTGCTGCGCAAGGTCATAGGCTCTCTGGCAACATGGCGCGGCCGTGGCGGCAGCCTGCGGCAAGGAGTGGTGTGATGTTGAAGCTGAAGTGGTGGTCGATGCTCGGTGCGGCGCTACTCGCGTCGCCGGCGCTCGCGGCGCTCGACATCGGCGAGCGCGCGCCGAACTTCTCGATTCCGGCGGCCCTCGGCGGCAAGGTGTTCACCTTCTCGCTGGCCGAGTCGCTGGCCAAGGGGCCGGTGGTGCTGTACTTCTTTCCGCTCGCGTTCTCGGAGGGCTGCTCGCTCGAGGCGCACGACTTCGCCGAGGCGACGGCCAAGTACCAGGAGCTCGGCGCCAGCGTGATCGGCGTGTCGGGCGACGATATCGACACGCTGTCGAAATTCTCGACCCAGGTGTGCCAGAGCAAGTTCCCGGTCGGCTCCGACGACAAGAAGAGCGTGATCCAGTCGTACGACGCGGTGATGAAGCTGCGCCCCGAGTACGCCAACCGGGTGTCGTACGTGATCGCACCGAACGGCAACGTGATCTACAACTACGTGAGCCTGAACCCGCAACGCCATGTCGAGAAGACGCTCGGCGCGCTGCGCGAGTGGGCCAGCGCCAAGACGAAGAAGTAGCCGCCGGGGGGCTTTCGATGCTGCTGATGATCGACAACTACGACTCGTTCACCTACAACCTGGTGCAGTACTTCGGCGAGCTCGGCGAGGACGTGCGGGTGTTCCGCAACGACGAGATCACGGTGCAGGGCATCGGCGAGTTGAAGCCCGAACGCCTGGTGCTGTCACCAGGCCCGTGCACCCCCGCGGAGGCCGGCGTGTGCGTGGAGGCGATCCGCGCCTTCACCGGCCAGCTGCCGATCCTGGGCGTGTGTCTCGGCCACCAGAGCATCGGCGCGGCGCTCGGCGGGCGCATCGTGCGCGCGCAGCAGCTGATGCACGGCAAGGCCAGCACGATCCACACCGACGGCGCGGGCGTCTACGCCGGGCTGCCGCGCGAATTCAGCGTGATCCGCTACCACTCGCTGGCGATCGAACGCGACTCGTGCCCGGCCGAGCTGGCGGTGACTGCCACCGCCGACGACGGCGAGATCATGGGCGTGCGCCACCGCAGCGCGCCGCTCGAGGGCGTGCAGTTCCATCCGGAGTCGATCCTGTCCGAGCATGGACACGCCATGCTGCGCAACTTTCTGTCGCTCAAGGTGCATTGATGGCCAAGCCTGTCGACTTGCGCAGCGACACCGTCACGCAACCCACCGCGGCGATGCGCGCGGCGATGATGAGCGCGCCGCTCGGCGACGACGTGTTCGGCGATGACCCGACCGTCAATGCGCTGCAGGCGCGCATTGCGGCCCTGCTCGGCAAGGAGGACGCGCTCTTCCTGCCCACCGGCACGCAGAGCAACCTGAGCGCGCTGATGAGCCACTGCCAGCGCGGCGACGAATACCTGGTCGGCCAGGCCGCCCACACCTATCGCTACGAAGGTGGTGGCGCGGCGGTGCTCGGCAGCATCCAGCCGCAGCCGATCACGAACCAGCCCGACGGCACGCTGGCGCTCGCCGACATCGAGTCGTTCATCAAGCCCGACGACGCGCACTTCGCGCGCACGCGGCTGCTGTGCCTGGAGAACACCTTCGGCGGCCGCGTGCTGTCGATGGGCTATTTGCGCGAGGCCACCGCGCTGGCGCGCCGCCGCGGCCTGGCCACGCACCTGGACGGCGCGCGTCTGTTCAACGCCGCCGTGGCGATGGCCGAGGGCGGCGGCGACCCGCGCGCGCAGGCCCGTGCGATGGCCGAGCTGTTCGACAGCGTGTCGGTCTGCTTCAGCAAAGGCCTGGGCGCGCCGGTCGGCTCGGCGCTCGTCGGCAGCCGCGAGCTGATCGGCCGTGCCCGACGCGTGCGCAAGATGCTCGGCGGCGGCATGCGCCAGGCCGGCGTGCTGGCCGCGGCAGCGCTGCACGCGCTGGACCACCATATCGATCGGCTGGCCGAAGACCATGCCCATGCGGCGCGCCTGGCCGATGGCCTGCGCCAGGTAGACGGCGTCGGCGTCGACGGACCGCACACCAACATGGTCTTTGTCGATCTGCCGGCCGATCGCGGCAAGCAGGCCGTCGACGCGCTGGGCAAGCGCGGCGTGCTCGTCACCGGCCTGTACCGCACGCGCTGGGTGACTCACCTGGACGTCTCGCGCGCCGACGTCGACCGCGCGGTGGACGTCGCGCAGGCGGTTCTGCGCGAATCCGCTGGCGCCTGAGCCGGCTCGACGGCGGGGGCGCCCGGCAACGCCTCGTCTTTCGGGGCCGGGTGCGCCCGGCCCTAGACTTCGGCCTTCGAGCCGGAGAGGTCCATGATCACCAACACCGAAGCGCTCACGCGCGTCATCGAGCACCGCGAGATCTTCCACGACGAGATGCTCGCGCTGATGCGGCGCATCATGAGCGGCGAGATGACGCCGGTGATGATCGCGGCGATCTCGATCGGCCTGCGCGTGAAGAAGGAGACCATCGGCGAGATCGCCGCCGCGGCGCAGGTGATGCGCGAGTTCGCCCTGGCCGTGCACGTGCCCGACAAGACGCATCTGCTCGACATCGTCGGCACCGGCGGCGATGCCTCGCACACGTTCAACATTTCCACCGCGTCGATGTTCGTCGCCGCCGCCGCCGGCGCGCGCGTGGCCAAGCACGGCGGGCGCAGCGTGTCGAGCACCAGCGGCAGCGCCGACGTGCTGGAGACGCTGGGCGCGTACATCGGCCTGAAGCCCGAGCAGGTGGCCGACTGCCTGCAGGAGACCGGCATCGGCTTCATGTTCGCGCCCAACCACCATGCGTCGATGAAGCACGCCGCACCGGTGCGCAAGGAACTCGGCGTGCGCACGATCTTCAACATCCTGGGGCCGCTGACCAACCCGGCCGGTGCGCCGAACCAGCTGCTCGGCGTCTTCCATCCCGACCTGGTGGGCATCCAGGTGCGCGTGCTGCAGCGCCTGGGCAGCGAGCACGTGATGGTGGTCTACGGCATGAACGGCATGGACGAGATCTCGTTGTCGGGCGAGACCCACGTCGGCGAACTGGTCAACGGCGAGGTGCGCGAGTACATGGTCCACCCGAGCGACTTCGGCCTGCCGGTGTACGACTCGCGTGTGCTCAGGGTCGCCAACACCGCCGAGTCGGTGCAGTGCATCCAGCGCGCGCTGGCCAACGAGGACGGGCCGGTGCGCGACGTGGTGCTGCTCAATGCCGGTGCGGCGCTGTACTGCGCGGGCGTTGCCGCCACCGTGGTCGAGGGCGTGCGGCGCGCCCGCGAAGCCGTCGCTTCAGGGGCGGCGCTGGCCAAGCTGAGCCAGTTCGTCAGCGCGACCAACAAGTTCCGGCCGGCGTGAGCACGGCGATGGCCAACGACATCCTGCAGCGCATCGTCGCGGTCAAGCGCGAGGAGGTCGCCGCGGCCAAGGTGCGGCGCAGCCTCGGGTCGCTGCGCGCCGAGGCGCGGGCGCGTGGCGCGGCGCGTGGTTTCGCGGCGGCACTGCGCGCTCGCGTGGCCGACGGCCGACCCGCCGTCATCGCCGAGATCAAGAAGGCCAGCCCGAGCAGGGGACTGCTGCGCGAGCCGTTCTTGCCGGCCGAGATCGCACGCAGCTATGCGCAGCATGGCGCCACCTGCCTCAGCGTGCTCACCGACGTGTCATTCTTCCAAGGCAGTGCCGACTTCCTGCAGCAAGCGCGCGCGGCCTGCGATCTGCCGGTGCTGCGCAAGGACTTCATGATCGACGAGTACCAGATCGTCGAGGCCCGTGCGATGGGCGCGGACTGCGTGCTGCTGATCGCCGCCTGCCTGGACGACGCGCAGATGGCCGCGCTCGAAGCCTGTGCGCTCGAGCTCGGCCTGTCGGTGCTGGTCGAGGTGCACGACGGCGTGGAGCTCGCGCGCGCGCTGAAGTTGAAGACGCCGCTGCTCGGCGTCAACAATCGCAACCTGCGCACTTTCGAGGTGTCGCTGGACACCACGCTGGCGCTGCAGCGTGACCTGCCCGGCGATCGGCTGCTGGTCACCGAGTCGGGCATCACCACGCAGGCCGACGTGCAGCGCCTGCGCGCGGCCGGCGTCCATGCCTTCCTGGTCGGCGAGGCATTCATGCGCGCGCCCGATCCCGGTGTCGCGCTGGCCTCGATGTTCGGCTGACGTGCCGCCCGCCACCGCGGCGGCCGGTGTGGGCGCCGGTGACCCCTTGTCCAACCGCTTGCGCGAGCCGCTGCCTGTCTTGCTGGAGCGCGCGGCCGCCGGCTGGCTCGACCTCGTCCGGGCCTGGCAGCACGGCGCGGCCGGTCGGGCGCTGATCGAGCGTGTCGAGGCTCGCCGACTGGCCCATGCCACGCTCTACCCGGCCGAGCCGCTGCGAGCGCTGGCGCTGACCCCGCCCGATGCTGTCCGCGTCGTCATCCTGGGCCAGGACCCGTACCATGGGCCTGGTCAGGCCGAGGGGCTGGCCTTCTCGGTGCCCGACGGACAATCCGCACCGCCGAGTCTGCGCAACATGCTGGCCGAGTTGCAGCGTGATCTCGGCATCCGGCGCGACCAGGTATCGCTGCGTGGCTGGGCCGAGCAGGGTGTGCTGCTGCTCAATGCCGTACTGACCGTGGAGGACGGGCGGCCCGCCAGCCATGCCGGCTGGGGTTGGGAAGCGCTCACTGATCAGGTTATCGAGACATTGGCTCGGTCCGGCCGGCCCATCGTGTATCTGTTGTGGGGCGCGCATGCGGCCCGCAAACGTGCCCTGCTCGACGCCGCATCGGCTGGCCGCCAGGCCGTGCTGCTGGCCAACCACCCGTCGCCGTTGGCGGCGCGCCGCGGGCCGACGCCCTTTGTCGGCTGCGGCCACTTCGGGCAGGCCAATGCTTGGCTCGCGGCGACCGATCCGGCACGGCCGCCCATCGACTGGAAACGCTAGCCGCCGCCTCGGAAACCTTGTCGTGCGTGCTAAACTCTGCGGTTCGCTGCGGAGGGGTGCCCGAGTGGCTAAAGGGGGCAGACTGTAAATCTGTTGGCTTACGCCTACGCTGGTTCGAATCCAGCCTCCTCCACCAGCGCAGGCGGCGGCAGCATTCGACGCGATGTTCCGCCGACTCGACCCCGCCCTGATGCGCGACAGGGCGCGGTTTGCCCTCGGTGTCGATGCCAGCGCGGCACTTGCGACAACTGTGATGCCGCTGCTGGTTATCAGTGGTCATCATGATCACTTGTGCGGGACCCGGCTCAATCCCGCACTCCGCAAGTGCCGACCGGACGCCGAATTCATTGCCCTCGACGGACCGCATTGCCTGTTGGAAACGCAGCCAGCTTTGACTGCCGGATGCGTTTCGAATTGGTTCGGGAAGAAGTGATTGCTCGCGCCAATCTCGAAGCTGGTTCAAGCGCAGCGCGACCCGACATTCCGCGCAGTTGTTGCTTTGAATTTGCCGATACAATACCCAAGAGGAAACGGGACCCGCTGGAACAATCTCCGAACGGGCATGCCGCCATCCGGGCATGCTGAGTCGCGTTGTTATTGTACCAACCGACGCGCAGTGGTCTGCGCCCTTACCCCCCGTGCAAGCGCCGCGCACGGGTAGGGAGGCGTTGACCTGGCCGGTACGCGATCGAAATCAGCTTATGAGCCACCGCCAGACCCGTCGCGCTACCCGGCGGAGACCGGGCTCAGTCGGTATCCCCGGTTCCGCGACGAGCCGCAGTCCCAAGTTGGACGGGGGAGTGCCTGCGATACAGCCGCCGCTTGCCGGATCGCGAACGAACACCGACATCGCGGCGATATGTTCACCGCCAAGGAAGTACGCCGGGCAGCGCGCATCCAACTCGCCATCAAATCCTTCGGCCGCGCACGTCGATGTCCACTCCCAGACGTTGCCATCGAGATCAGCAATGCCATTTGCCGTCGTCGAGAAACCGCCCGCGGGTCGCAGCACCGCCGACATCGGCCGCTCGCTTCCATAGTTTGCCGCCCAGGCGAGCCGCGGGTCCGTGAACAGTCGTCGAGGATCCTCACGAACCACCGAAACGGCGATCCGGCGCCACTCAGCGAGTGTCGGCAGGCGATAGTCGCGGCCAGTCCGGTCGCCGATCCAGGTGAGATATTCCTCGACATCGAACCAGTTTATTTCGACGACCGGCAGCCCCCCACCCTGGACTGCCGAAAGTTCTCGCGGCATCTGTGTGCAAGCACCGGCCGCATGACACGCTTGCCAGTCCGCGCTGGTCACTTCCACGCGCGCGACGTCGAGCAGGATCGCGAGCACCCGGACAAGCGCGCGCGCCCGGTCGCGCGCGGCGCCGTGTCGCCCGTCGAGGCCATGGGGATCGCGGCGGGCGTCGCTGCCGCCGCGCTCGCCCTCGCGGCCTGGGTCGACCTGCGCGTGGTGGGGATCATTGCCGCCTATCTGGTGCTGAGCAGCGCTTACTCGCTGGGACTGAAACGGGTACCGGTGCTGGATGTCGTGATCATCGCGGCCGGTTTCATGCTGCGCCTGCTCGCCGGCACGCTCGGGTCCTCGAGTGCGGCGACGAGCGCAGCCGTTGCGCCGAAGACGACGACGCCCCGCTGGCCCTCGGCGCGGAGGTCCAGATGGCGCTCTGGACGACCCGGTCGATGGCGCCGGAGCCGGAGTCCATCGCGGTCGCCGCGCCCGCGGCTCCGCGAGCCTGGAAGTCCTTGAAGCCCTCCGGGTCGTTCTTGAATAGCGTGGCCGCTTCCTCGTCACTCGTGGTGAACGGGTTCAGGGCGTCGGCGAGGCGCGCACCTGTGGAGAGCAGCGAGCGCCCGCCGGATTCGGCGGACGCGCCCAGGAAGCTACGGTTGCCCGCTGGCTTCTCGTCGAACTGATCGAAGGGGTTGCTGCTGGTTGCGGTATCGAACTGGTCGAACGGGTTTCCAGCCATGCGGACTCACTCTTGGGTTACAGTGCCGGATTGCTTCCGGGGGTTCTTGCTGCCGGCCAGCGCGCGCTCAGCGGCGCCGGCTCCATACTTCTGGTCGAAGGCGTCGGCCAGCGCGGGGTTGGACAGCAGGTGCTCCACCGCGGCCTGCGGCGGCGCGGCCTTGACCGCTGGCTTGCCCGGCACGCCGCGCTT
>CALMQI010000108.1 GCA_937871935.1 uncultured Burkholderiales bacterium | reverse complement strand
GGTGCTGATCACCGGGGAATCGGGCACCGGCAAGGAGCTCGTTGCGCGCGCGCTGCATCGCCACAGTCCGCGCGGCGAACTCGGCACCAAGGGGCCGTTCATCGCGATCAACACGGCGGCGATCCCGAAGGATCTGCTGGAGTCCGAACTCTTCGGCCACGAGCGCGGTGCTTTCACCGGCGCGCAGACCATGCGGCGCGGCCGTTTCGAGCAGGCCGACGGCGGCACCTTGTTCCTCGACGAGATCGGCGACATGCCGTTCGACCTGCAGACGCGCCTGCTGCGCGTACTGTCTGACGGCCACTTCTATCGCGTCGGCGGGCATCAGCCACAGAAGGCCAACGTGCGCGTGATTGCCGCCACGCACCAGAATCTGGAGCAACGTGTCAAAGATGGTGCATTCCGCGAGGACCTGTACCACCGCCTCAACGTGATTCGCCTGCGCCTGCCCGCCTTGCGCGAGCGGCGCGAGGACATCCCAGGCCTGGCGCGCGCCTTCCTGGCGCGCAGCGCGCACGATCTGGGCGTGGAGACCAAACGGCTCAGCGACGCCGCGATGGAGCGGCTGATGCTGTTCCGCTTTCCCGGCAACGTGCGCCAGCTGGAGAATCTTTGCCATTGGCTGACGGTGATGGCGCCGGCACAGCTGATCGAGCCGAAGGACCTGCCACCCGAACTGTTGGGCGAATCACCCGACACGCCCGCAGCGGCCGACGGGGTGCCCGTGCCGGTCGCGCCGGCGGCGGCGCTCGCGCCACTGATGACGCCGGGCGCCGCAGACGCCTGGCTGACCGACCTGGCGCGCGAGGCGCGACGCCTGCTCGATGCCGGCGTGCCCGAGGTGTGGGATCAGTTGAGTCGGCAATTCGAAGGCCAGCTGATCCACGTGGCGCTGGAGAATACGCGCGGCCGTCGCATCGAGGCCGCGCAAAAGCTCGGCATCGGTCGCAACACCATCACCCGCAAGATCCAGGAACTCGGCCTGGACGAGTAGGCGGGCGCTTGTGGCTCGTCGCGCGGATCGGCCGCGGAGCCGACAGTTCTGCGACGACGCTACTTGGCAGGCTGCAGGGCCACTGCGCTGTCGTCGAGCGGGGCGGCAGCGGTCCAATGCCGGTCGGCCTCGTCGAACTGCGAATGCGATGCCTCGGTGACCTCGATCGACGAGACATCGTCGCGCAGCCGCGCCATGGGGTGGTGTCTGACGGCTTCTTCGACTCGCAGGCGCAGTGCCATCAGGTCGTCACAGCGCGCGGCGCCTTCGAGCCTGTCGAGCTGGTCGATCGCCTTGGCCAGCACCTTGGCCGGCAGTGTCTTCAGCGCACGCGAGCCCTGGCGGGCCAGCGTCTGCTCCAGATGGGCCAGGTGCGGCGCCAGACGGCGTGACTCCTCGTGCTGGGCGAGCAGGTCCTGCAGTGCCATGTGCGCCAGGCGCAGCGCCTCGCCGCGGCCACCTGACTTGGACGGCGTGGGCACCGACGGCGCCTCGGCAAGTACCACATGCAGTTGCATGCCGATGCGTTTGAGCTTGACCGGGCGGTTGAACACCGTGCCCAGCCAGCGCAGTGGCCCACCACCCGACTTGCCGGCATTGACCGTGCGGTCCGACAGCGTCGAATCGCTTGAATGGCGCGAGGGCGGGCTGAGGGCGGACTCTTCGGATGCGTTGCGGCGTACGGCTGGCATGGCGTGGCAGATCGGTAATTCGGGCTCGGGATCGCGGGTGCCGATGTGAGGCGCTGCGCGCTGCCGCCATCGGTGGCCCGAGACTACTCCTACGCAGGGCCTGCATGCCCTGTAACGGGGCGTCAAACAAGGCTCCGTGTGCAGCTTGTCTCACACTGACGGCGACGCCCCGGCGACCGTGGGATCGAGCTCCAGGACCACCGGTGCGTGGTCGCTCGGCCGCTCCAGTTTGCGCGGCGCCTTGTCGATGACGCAGCCGCGCACCGCCGTCCGCAGCGACGCACTGACCAGGATGTGATCGATGCGCAGGCCCTGGTTCTTGCGGAAGGCAAGATTGCGGTAGTCCCACCAGCTCCAGCACTTGGGCGGCTGTTCGAACTCGCGGAACGCATCGACGAGGCCCAGGCCGAGCAGATGCCGGAAGTGATCGCGTTCCTCGTCGGTGCAGTGGATCTGTCCGGCCCACGCCACCGGATCGTGCACATCACGATCTTCCGGCGCGATGTTGAAGTCACCCATCAGCACCAGCCGCGGGTACGTGGCCAGCTCCTCGTGCAGCCAGTCGCGCAGCGCGCGCAGCCACTGCATCTTGTATTCGAACTTGTCGGTGCCGGGCGCCTGGCCGTTGGGGACGTACGCCGCCACGACGCGCAGGCCGTCCACCGTGGCGGCCAGCACGCGCGCCTGCGCGTCGGTGGAACCGGGGATGTTCCTCACCACTTCGCCAGCGACCGTGCGCGTGAGCAGCGCGACACCGTTGTAGGTCTTCTGGCCGAACGCGGTGGACTGGTAGCCCGCCGCGGCGATCTCGGCCTGCGGAAACTTGTCGTCGGTGAGCTTGGTCTCCTGCAGCGCCAGCACATCCACCGGGTTGGCCTGCAGCCAGCTCAACAGGTGGGGCAGGCGCACGGTGAGCGAGTTGACGTTCCAGGTGGCGAGTTTCATGAAATTCGTAGCTATTTGATTTTTATGAACATTTTCTGATGCTCATCAGTCTTCGTTCAACTTAGCTACCCATCTGGCTACCCAAAACAGGCTTGCTGGGGCGCCCATGCAGTCTGCACGGGCCGCCCTCGTCGACATTATCCCTGCCACGATGTTCATGCAGTACTTGAAGCCGTCGCGTGAGTCGAGGTCCAGTGCCCGAGCCAATTCGTCCGCTCGGCGACCCAGGCGCGATGCAGGAGGGCGCGTTGCTACGATGACAGTCTGTCAGACGAATTCCAGCAGCGGAGGACTGCAACGATGCCACTGAACCTCAGCAAGCTCAGCTCAACATCTCTCCTCGACACGGAGACCAGTCCGCGCGAGATCTTCAACCTCTTGCCGAACAAGCACGCCCGCTACAAGTACCCGCGCGACGTGCAAACGCAGGTCTGGGATCGCTGGCTTCCGCGCCGCGCAGAGCGAGACCTTGTCGTGAAGATGAACACCGGGGGTGGCAAGACAGTGGTCGGCTTGCTGATGCTCAAAAGCTGCCTGAACGAGGGCGTGGGCCCAGCTGTGTATGTGACGCCCGACAACTACCTGGTCAGCCAGGTGATGAAGGAAGCTGGGGACCTTGGCATCTCCGTCACGACCGATACGGGAGCCGGTGCCTTTCTGCAAGGCAAGGCAATCCTGGTCATCAACATCCACAAGCTGGTGAACGGGCTGTCGGTGTTCGGTACCACTGACACTGGCGTGAAGATCCCGCTCGGCGTCGTGCTGGTAGACGACGCACATGCCTGCCTGTCCTCCACCGAATCGCAGTTCACCCTGACCGCCTCTGATGGTTCCGCCACCTACAACGGGCTGATGCAGCTCTTTCGAGACGAACTGCTCGAGCAGAACGACACCAAGTTGCTCGAGATCGAGGACGGTGCGTCAGACCAAGAAATGCTCGTGCCGTTCTGGGCCTGGCATCAGAAGGGCTTGCAGGTCTCCCAGTTGTTGACGGAGAACCGGACCGACGACGAGATCAAGTTCAGCTGGCCGCTGATCAAGAACCACCTTGGCCAGTGCCGTTGTGTGGTCACCGGCAGCAAGATCGAGGTATCGCCCCGTTGTCTGCCCATCGAGGCCATACCGGCTTTCACCGAGGCCAAGCGGCGCATCTTCATGACGGCAACGCTTGCCGACGATTCCATCCTGGTCTCTGACTTCGGTGCCGGGCCGGAGCTGGTCGAGAAGCACATCACCCCAAACGTCGCCAACGACATTGGCGACCGCATGATCCTGGTGCCGCAGGAAATCGACCCCAACGTTTCGGAGGCGGAGCTCAAGGCATTCGTCAAGAAGAAGTCCGCGCACTACAACACCGTCGTCATCGTGCCTTCGGACTTCAGAATGAAGTTCTGGGCCGAGGTCGCCGACCTGGTCGTGAAAGCCGACAACCTGGAGGCTGCTGTCGATCAGCTCAAGGCCAAGCATGTCGGTTTGGTCGTCATGGTCAACAAGTACGACGGCATCGACCTGCCCAACGATGCCTGCCGGATTCTCGTATTGGATGGGCTGCCGCAGGCTCGCCGCTCTTATGAGCGCATCGAGACCAACATGCTGGCGGGCAGCGCGCATGTCATCGGGCGGCAGATCCAGCGCATCGAGCAGGGCATGGGCCGAGGCATCCGTGCGAACGACGACTATTGCGTGGTTCTTCTGATGGGCTCGTCGCTGACCCGCACCATGTTCACCATGGGTGCGAAGGAGATGTTTTCACCGGCCACCCGCGCCCAGCTCAAGAAGTCCCTTGAGGTTGCAGAGCAACTTGGCGGTGGCGTGGATGAACTCGACAGCGCGATCGAGGTGTGCCTGCAGCAAGGGACGGACTGGAAGAAGGTGGCGCGAGAAGCGGTGGCCAACATCGGCTACCCGCCTACCGGCACGGTCCGGCCCACGGCCGTTGCACAGCGCGTGGCGTTCGACAACGCCAGCATTCGCAACTATGCGCAGGCGGAGGACGCGTTGCAGAGGGTCATCAACCAAGTCGCTGCAAGCGAGTCGCCTGGCGTCGTGGGCTGGCTCAAGTGGCAATTGGCCGAGTACGTGCAGTTCACCGACGCCGTGCGAGCACAGCAGGTACTCAAGGGGGCGTTGCTGCTGAATCGACGCCTCACGAAACCGATCGATGGGCTGGACTACGAGAAGCTCGATGCCAAGGACATGCAGCAGGCCAACAACGTCGTGTGGGCCTTCAAACCCTACGCCGGCAAGAAGACCGACCTGCTTGTGCGGTTGAACGGTGTCCTCGACGACCTGGCTTTCTTGCCGGACAACGCGAATGAATTCGAGGCGGCCATGCAGGAAGTTGCTGCGTTCCTGGGCTTCAAGGCGCAGCGGCCGGAACTGGAGTTCAAGCGAGGACCGGATGTGCTGTGGGCCGTAGGCAATCTGCGCTACTTTGTCATCGAGTGCAAGAGCGGTGCCGTGGCGCAAAAGATCACCAAGCACTACGCCAACCAGCTCAGCGGATCGATGGATTGGTTCGGACAGCGCTACGACCACACTTGCAAGGCCACGCCGATGATGGTCCACCCGTACCGTGTTCTCGAAGCCGCTGCCTCGGGTCACGCCGATGCGCGCGTTCTAACGACTGGACGGCTCGCCGCCCTGAAAGACTCGATCCGAGCATTCTGTACAGCGGCGGCCAGCTCGTTGGAAACTCTCGACGCGGCCAAGGTTCAGAAGCTCCTCGAACATCACAAATTGACGGCGGAGCGCCTGCTGGAGACCTACACAGAGGCTCCGATGCATGGGTAACTGGCGCCAGCGCCACCATGGCGTCCTGACGATGCCGGCAGACCGCAGCAAAGCCTCGCATGAGCTTCAATACCGGAGCGTCTACGCCGAATGCTGATGGCGATTGCCGCGAATATTGGGTGTGCGGCTTTGGCAGGGGTTGCAAACAGTGAGCCAGCGAGTACGCTGCGCAGCGGAGGCTTGTGTGCTGTGCGAAAAACTGTCTTTCTCACACTTGTCGTGATTGGAGCGGCGGTCGGCTTGGTTTCGGCGACAGGCGATGATTGGGGTGTGAAGATCGTCATGTTGACCGTCGGTGCCGTCGCAGGCGCAGCGATCGGCGGTGCCGTGTCAGGCATCGCGGCCAGCGGCAGGAAGCGGTTGAGCCGTGAAGCCGATCTAGAGACTGGCCTCGGGATGCAGCCGAATGACCTGATGGACAACTACTGGCGCGACAAAGGGCGCCCGCCGTTGGTCAGTGCGCTCGAACCTGAGCACGGTCGCCATCAGTTCGACCCGGACAAGCTGTAGGCGCGACGCGCTACTTCTTGCGGATCAGGTCCTTGACCAGGTCGCCAGCGTTGTCAAGGGATGCGCTGGCATCGCTGGCCACTTGCTTGCCGGCCTGTTTGAGCAGTGACTTCCGCGATTGCAGTGTCCCGTCAGGCGCGCGCACCACATCAGACCTCGCGTCCACTGCCGCCGAGTCGGACCTGACCTGCTGCCGGATATCGACACCCGACTCTTGAACCCCAGCGCGCAATGCGGTGGCCGCTGGCCGTTCGGTGGTCAACGATGGCCTCACATCGGCCGCCTCCACAGAGCCTCGATTTGATCTAGCCCGTGCCGCGATGTCAGGGTCAAGGTTGGTGTCGGCCGAGGCGCGGTCGTACAACGGGCGAATGTCACCGAACGAGGCGGGCAGCGCGGTGCCATCCGAGAACGTGCGATTAGGCGGGAGGCCTTGCCGCGCGAGTTCGGCCTCGAACAAGGCCATGGCTGACGCGCTGTTGCCGCCGTACTGTTCAGCGAAGCGCATGAACATGGCCAGGTTGTAGGGGTCTTGCGCGGTGTCGATGGAGATCGTCTCGCCGCGCTCACGCGCAGCCGAGAGCCGCTCCGCCATCGCCGTTCGCTCGGCGACGCTGGCGTCTGCGCGCGTCGAACGGGCCGTGGCTGTGGCCAGTCGCGACGACAAGTCTTTTGACTCTCGAGAGTCGGATGCCACAGCCTCAATCACGCTCGTGTCTCGCGACACGCGATCACCGAACTGCTTGAACTCGGCAATTTGGTCGCTCGTCAACGACCCCAGGACCTTCTGTTGCTCGGCAGAAAGGCTCGATTGGTAGTTCTTCCCAGCACTTGCTCGTGCGTCGGCTCCGGCGATCGGTGTGGACACGCCGACACGTGCAGCCGCTCCAAACGCAATCTGCGCAACCTGCGACTGAGTCAAACCGGTGCGGTCAGCCACGCTCTTGGTGATTTGGTCAAGGCGGGTTAGGTTCTCGCCGATCTGCTCGAAGCTGCTTGACGTTGTGCCCCCGCTCGAACGGATCGACCGAAGCTTCGCGAGTCCACGATTGAACGTGTCGGCGAGCACTGCAGAGCGTTCGGTGCTCGCGGCCACCGATTCACTGCGCGCGGCATCCGCCTGCCGGCTCGCCTCGGTCACATCCTGCTCGCTCACACGCATCGAAACAACCCGTGATGCATACCCCTGGTTGCGCAGCAGACTCACTGCCGTCCTACCGGTCAGTGCGTTTGCCGAAACCGTGTTGCCCGTCAGGTCGTTCTGCCACGAGCTCATGAACGCAGACGTGCGGTTCGGTGCCAACTGAAACTGGTCCATCGCCACGTTGCCCATGCTCACGTTGCCAACGGCCGCAGAGCCCGTGGTCCCCGCCAGCATGCCCTGCAGACCAGACAGCCCGCCGACCAGGGCGGTGCCGAAGTTCTCCATGCGCTTGAGCGCCGCCCACGCGATGAACGGGATGCTGATGGCCAGGTAGCCCACCACGGCCTCGCCCGAGATCGCCCGCGAGTAGATCGTCGATGCGGTCTGCAGTGACAGCGCCTTGGTGCCGCTGCCGAGGTCGGCGGCTGCGGCCAAGTCGTAGGCCGCGTAGATCGACGCCATGTAGTTGAGTACCGCGTACAGCGGTGGCCACAGCTGAATCCATATCAGGATCGCGGCATAGCCCTTGAACGCGACCATCGTCTCTCGGCCGCTGGTCAGCAGGAGCAGCAGAACGAACAGCGGGAAGAGTGCGTAGGTGATCGCCTCGATGACGTTGCGGAACACGGGCAGCGACTGCTCGGCCACCTTCCCGTAGTTCAGCCAGGTCGCGTTCTGCTGCGCCACGGCCTGGGCCCGGCCGACAGCCAGGACCATCGACGCCGGGTCGTTGACCTTCTGCCCGATGATGCTGCTGGTGTCGTTGATCGCATTGAGCACCGCGTTCTGGCGGATCAGGTCGGCCGCGCTTGCGGCGGCGGTGGCGATGCTGTTCTTCACATACGCTTGCTGAATCTGGCCGGCGATGGCCGCCGCAGCAGTGGCACTCGGCAGGGTCGGGTTGAGCTGAAAGGCCAGCTTGCCCTGGATGCGGGTGATCTGTGCCGGCAGGCGGCCATTCAGGTTCGTGTAGACGTTTGGGCAGGTGTCCACCGTCGTCGCGCCACCTCCGGCAGACACCGTCGTGAAGCGCGCTGGGTTCGGTGTGCCCATCAGGGCCCACACGTCGTCGGAACTGGAAAACGTTCCCGGGTCGACCGTGCCGTCGATCAGGTCGTACATCGTGCAGTTGTGGATGTAGTTGATCAGGTCGGTACGGAAGTTCGGATCCTGGAACACGACGTTGGCGGTGTCGCGGATCAGCCGGTTGCCGAACATCAGGCCATTCTTCTCGTAGGTCAGTTCGCTCGGCAGCCCGCCCACGCCCGGTATGACCTGGAACGCGGTCTCGAACAGGCTCGTCAGCGTGTGGCCGATGGTGCTGGTGACACTGCCCAGCATCGCGATGCCGAAGGGCACGTTGGCCACCACCTTGACCGCCGATCCGCCGGTCTTGTCGACGATGCCCACGGTGACGCGCGGCACGATCAGGATAGAAAACACCAACAAGACCGTGGCCAGCCACTTCCAACCCTGCAACTTGTCGGGCGCGAACGCATAGGCGATCAGTGCAGCGACGAAGCCGCAGAAGGCGACGGCCGCGACGGCGGCTGCATAGTCGCTGGAGGCGTGGATGGCCGCGGCCGCGTTGAAGATGCCGAACAGGCTGTCGGAGTTCTGATAGGCATAGATCTCCCACATGGCGTGCTCGCACTGCAGGCGCTACCGAGACAGGTAGGCCGCTTGTTGGCCCAGCATGTCCATCACGTGCTGCGGCATGCTGGAGCGAAGCTGCCGTTCAAGCTGTTCGAGGTGGCTGGAGACGGCCCGGAACGAGCCGACCTTCTGATATAGCAGGTTCTTCTCTTGAGCCAGTTGCAGCAGCATCGCTTGCGCCCGCTGCCTGACCTGGTTGGCCAGTTCGCGCTGGCTTTGCTGCAAGGTGTAGTCCTTGTCCAGCGCCGCCATGCCGACGCGCAGGTTGCGCTCCAGGAAGACGTAGGCGTAGTCGGCTGCGATCACGTCGCGGTACTGGCCGATCAGGCTGTCCGACAGGCCCGAGCCCGGGATGGTCGCGCCAATCGACAGCATCTTGTAGACCGGCTCGGTGGTCTGGTTGACGAAGCCGACTTCGGCCGAGTTGTTGGGGATCGCTGCGCGTGTGGCGATCTTGTCGGCGATCGACCGCATCATGGTTTCGACACGGGCCGTGAACGGTGTGTGCGTGTAGGCGGTGTTCAGCGTGACCACGTCGCAGTTGGTGTAGTCGTTGCAGCGCAGCAGGTGCTGCGTCACGTTGGTGCCCGCACCGGCGGCCTGGCCGTACAGAAGGTGGCTGATCGACGTGATGGTTGGCGCGACAGGCTCAGGGTCGCGGGCCGCGTCCTCGGGATAGAAGATCACCGTACCGACGACGCTCATGATCAGCTCGCGTTCCTGGTCGTCGAGGTAGGTGCCGGTGCGCTGCAGCGCCTTCCACGTCAGGTTCCCGACGAAGGGCGCCTTGTTGCGCACGTTGGCGTCGCCGGACGTGCGGGCCGAAGCCAGGATGCTGGTGCGGTCTGTCGCGCAGCGGCGGCGCGCTGCGTCGCGGTCGCTTTCCAGGCCCATCTCGATGGCCAGGTCGGAGCAGGCTTCCTGTGAGCTGTAGCCGGCCGCCTCGGCCGCCGTGCTGACGATGGCCTTGGCCGTCTCGCAGGAGTTGATGCGCGCGTTGTTGATCCAGGTTTCCAGACCCTTGGCCCACTTGGTCAGCCCGCCGAGCAAGGGTGACACCGATTCGAGCGCGAGCTGGAACGCGATGCCCGGTAGCGCGGCCGTGATGTTGCGGAGCATGTTCTTGAACTCCGCCGCCGAGATGTGCGAGAACGAACCGCCGAACACATCGATGCCGCCGCAGCCCGCCTTGGCGCTGGGGAACTGGATGGCCGCGAGCTGGTACACCTTGTTCGGCGCCCGCATGAACAGGCTGCCGCCGGTGTAGGTGTTGAAGGTCTGCCCGCGGAAGGCACCCGGCGCGGTGTAGTTGCCGATGGAGCCGAGGCTGTTGAACATGTTGTTCACCTCGGCGTTCAAGTCGCCGGCAGGCAGGGTGGCCGGCGACACCACGAGCACGGCGGCCAGTGCCGCGGCAAGTGTGCGCTGGGCTGAGGAAGGTTGCTTCGACGTGTCCATCAGACGCTCCTGCGCGGGCTACCGAAGGGCGGCCTGCGATGTGGAAATCGATGGCGGCATCTCGGCGACCTGCGACGAGACGAGGGTGATCCGCTCCAGCAACTGGGCTTCGGACAGGACGCCGAAGCCGATGGGCGTGATCTTTCCGGTGAAGGGTTGGGCGAGGTACACGGCGGGCACCTGGGTCACCTTCAGCGTGGTGGCGATGCCGTTGTCGCGGCGAGCGTCCGGGAAACCGGGCATCGACCCGCCGTCCACGCTGATGGCCACCACCTTGATGCCGTGCCGCACCTGGAAGGCCTCCAGCGTCGGCGCGAAGGCATGGCAGTACGGGCAGTCGCTGCGAAAGAAGAAGAACAGCACATGGTCGCGACCGAGCGCACCGATGGACTCCGAACGCTGCGCCATCTGCTGTTGTTCAAACACCTCCAACGCCTTGGCGTTCACGGGCCGGCCCTGCAGCGTGGGGTCGAGCTCGGGTGTGGCCCAGGCGACCCGCTGCGCCATGTCGGCGAAGGTGGAGGCACGCGCGACCACCTTGGCCTCCAGCTCCATGTAGCGCCGGACGTTGGCCTCGGTGGGCCGCATGATGGCGATGGTGCGGGTCTGTTCAACCTCCTTCTGCAGGCGCTCGAACTCGGTGATCTCGGGCGGTTTGGTCGCCGCCTGTTTCGGCGTCGAGGCGTTCCTCTTGGGTGTCGCCTCGCGCCGCGGCAGGGCCTCGGGTTCAGGGTCTTCATAGAAGTGCCACCCACGCCAGGTGTCGGACCAGTAGCGCGATGAGCCGTCCTGCGCCTGGGCCGCGGGCGCGACAAGGGCGGCGAGAACCCACAATAACCGGAACAGCCAGCGGCTCATGTGGGCGGCCTCATGACAGCGACTTCGGCGGCAGGCCGTCGCGGCAGTAGTTGATGCCGAAGTCGATGGTCTGGCGGCGTGGCGCGGCAGCGCCCGGCAACTGCACGCCTTCCTGCCAGAAGCGCACGTTCAGGCGGCTGCAGCCGGCCTGGGTGTAGCGGCGTTCGGTTGTCACGTCGATGTAGATCGGCGACGTGCCCTTGAATTGCCGCGTGATGGCGTCGGCGATCTCGCCCACCAGCACGCCGCGAGACTGACCGTCGGGCGCTTCGATGGCCGCGATCAGGAGTGGCCGCGCGTCCTGCACCTGCGCGCGGTCCTGCGCCGTCGCGTTCGACGCCACCAGAGCCGTGACAGCCAGCCAGGCGAAGTCGGAGGATTTCATTGGCATCTCCCTTGGCCGTAGTAGCAGGTCGGGATGCGGCTGGCGCCGTTGCCCTGCAGCGTCGCGAGGTTCGGAAGCGTCGGAACCAGCGACGAATAGAACTCCGACAGATCCATCGCCGCGAAGTTGAGGGTCTGCAACTGCGCGACCGTGAAGCCCGAGCAGTCGGCGCTCTGTGCGCCACCCCAGCCCTTGCTGATCTGGGCCCGGCCCTGTTCGTTGACGATGCGCGCGAGCATCGAGTTGAAGCAGCACTTGGAGGTGGTGCGCTCAACGCAGGAGACGCAGACACCCAGGACGCGGAAGCACGACGAACACCAGGTGCCTATCGTGTGGCACAGCTTCGCGCCTTCCTTCATCGCGAGCTTTCCTTCGTTCTCGTTGCACGACATCATCGAAAGGATGATGTAGATGATCACGGCGATGACCAGAGACCACGGGTCGAAGGCGACGACGAGGTTGGTGCCCGAATACACCACTGTGGAGCCAGCAGGAATCGCCGCGCCGTTGACGGCCACGGTGACGCCGTAGGTGGTGAACGTGCCGCTGAAGCCCGCGCCGGTGAGCAGTGCCGACATGCCCTGGTACAGGAACTGCCGGTTCTCGCTGTTCATCAGCACGTCGTACACCAGGCGGGAGCCGGAGCCGAACATGCTTTGGTTCGTCATGCCGGCACCTGCGCCATCGGCGTAGCAGCAGTTCTTCAGCAGGCGGTCGCGGCAGCGGTTCTCCTCACCATCGAACACCTGCATGCGGTCGCTGTCGATGTAGACGCCGGCCTCGCGGCCCGCCTCCAGCATCGACATGCTGCGTGCGAAGTCGGCGTCGTTGGGGGCGGCGATGTTGAAGCAGTTGCCGTCAAGGCAGAACACGTTGGTCGGGCAGTTGCTGGCGCTGGTGACGGTCTGGGCCGGCACCGCGCAGGTGTAGCCGTCCTCGTAGACCTCGCACACGCCGGTGACGGTGTTCGTCTGTCTGCAGACCGATGTGGTCGCGGTGCAGCCTGCGGCGACCAGCGGCGCGCATTGATCCAGCGGCGCCGCGCTGGTGCAGCTCATCGTGCTGGTGTATTCCCAGCAGTCCCGAGTGATGGACACGCCGTCGATCACCTTGGTCGCCGGGCCGTCGGTGCACACCGGGGCGGTGCTGACTGTGCAGCGCCCGCCGGCGGCCAGCGCAGGGCATTGGTCATCCCAGCGGTCCGTCGCGGTCACCGCGGTGGCGGGCCGGGTGTAGCTCAGCGCCATGGTCGGTATCGGGCCGTAGGCGGGGTTGGCGGTCCAGCCGACGACCGAGCGGTCAGCGTCAATGTTCCAGAACGACCCGGGCACGGTGCCTGTCACGTCGATGCCGGCATAGGGGGTCCAGCCACCGGCCGGCGCGTAGCACTTGGCGCCATCCAGTGCCGTGGTGGTGCAGCCGCTGTCGCCGGAGCACACGGTGTCCTGGATGTTGTCGCCGCTCTGCGTGCCCGCACGGCAGGCTGCGTACACCTTCAGGAAGGGCTCGACACTGGTGCAGGAATAGCCCGAGTCGCCGCCGCCAGTGCACGTCTCCAGCGACTCGGCGGCGATCATGGCGGTGAGGCTGCAGGCGCTGCCTGCGCAGGACTTGTTGGCCACCCACACGCCAGTGCGGATCGGCAGACCGGTCATGCCGGAGTAACTGGTCTCCAGCACCGCCACCATCTGCGGGAACACGACGGGGGTGGTCATGTCCACGTCGAAGAAGCTCAGCGGCGCGCTGTCTTGCGTGACTCGGAAGTGGTGAGCCGTGTCGGGTCGATCCGGCAGGCATTGCACACCCAGCCCCGAGCGCCCCGATGCGGCGGTTGCAAACCAGTCGCCGGGGTTGCAACTCGTGGTTCGCTCGGTGGCGACGGTCAGCGAGCGAGTACAAAGGTAGTTGCCTACGCCTTGGTAGCGTAGGCAGGTGCGAGCCTGCGTGGTGGGCGGCAAGCTGGTGACCGTGGTGGTGCAACCGCTGTAGTAGGCAGCCAGGCCGTCCAGCACGCTGGAGGGACTGCGCCCGATATCGCGGGCCGCTGCTACCGCCGGGTCAGTGGCGGTGACGGCGGGCCTTGGCGTGGTGGCCGACGAGACAGCGCCGCGCTGGGCCTGGCACACGGGCTCATTGGGCAGCGTCGCGCACAGCGAGAGGCGTGCGCTGCCCTGCGTGGCGAGGTTGGGTTGCCGGTAGTAGGCCGCCTCGGGCGGCGCGGTCGTGTAGCCCGGCACCACCGCCGTGGCGTTCGGTGCCGTCACGCTGCCGCGCGCCACCGGGTTGGCGGCTTGTCCGGCCGCGACACCTTCCTCGTGTGGGCCTGCAATGGCGGAGGTCTGCGTCGTGACGAAGCAGAAGACCGTGAACCAGATGACGAACTTGCGCACGATCAGCTCCCCGTGCCCTTCAGCCGCCCCAGGAACCCGCTGGCATCGCGGGCCAGGCGTGGCGTCGAGCGCTGGATGAATTCGAGGGCGTAGTCGAGACTCACGTCACCGGCGGCCAATGTGAACTGATCGGTGGCGAAACAGGCGGCAGCACCGCAAGCGCGGGGCTGGGCGCCGCCCTGCAGCAGCACGAACGAAGGTGTCCGCGTCACCGCGAAACGGTCGAAGGCCTGCGGGTCGATCTGCACAGACACCTGACGGCTGCCGATCAGGCGCTGAACACGCTCGACCGTGTCGCGTAGCGAGTTGTTGACCAGGCCGCGCAAGACCAGCGATGCGCGCGCCCGTGCGGCCTGGTCAACCAGGCGGGCGAGCGTGGGCTCGGGCATCTCGAAGCTGATGAAGATCAGCAGCCCCGGCACTGCGTTCGCCTTGAAGGCGGGTTGACCTGTCTGGACATCGAAACCTTTGGCGATGGCCTCGAGGTCGAGCGGTGTCTGTGCCACCGGCTGGGGCAGTGCGTCCACCCTGGGCGTGGACGGCACGGGCACACGCGCCAGGTCCGCATCCGATGGCGGCCGATGTCGCTGCCGCGCCCGCTCGAGATCACGGTCGGTAACCACCGGCTGGGAACGGCGAGCGCGTTCCATGTCCGCCTCGGTGACGGCTGGTGTGGCCTGGGCCCACGCGCCCGCGCAGCACGTCAGCGCGATGCTGGCCATGGCAGCGTGGGAAGCGCCGCGTGGGCGCTCGGCGACATCAGTAGCCCACACAGCAGTTCCTCTTGCGAAACAGCATGAAGGCGAAGTCTTCGCCGCGCACCGGGTATTCCTTGCCGGCGCCCCAGACGATGGTGCTGCGGCCGAAGGGCTGGCAGCAGCGTCCGCCTTCCTTCGCGGTGTTCGCAACCGGGTAGGTGAGCTGGGCCTTGTAGGCCGTCTTGTCCATTGCCGGCAGGAAGTACGGCCCGCACAGCCCTGGCTTGCCATGCCAGCCCCAGGCCAGCAGCTCGCGGTGCATCTTGGCGGTCAGCCGCTGGGCCAGCAGTTCGGCCGTGCGCACGCCGCCCATGTGGTACGGCACATGGCCATCGAGGGGGTAGAGGCCACCCTGGCAGCCGGCACACCAGAACATCTCGGCGATGCCGAATCCGGCGGTGGCGGCCACGCAGTCGGCGGCGCACGCGGCCACCGCGACCGGGTTGGCAAAGAGCACGGCCTCCGGGTTGAGGATCAGCGTGAGCTCGTCGTCGTTCCACAGCGGATCGACTTCGGTCAGGTAGGCCAGGTCGAAAGAACCGCGTTCCAGGCAAGGAAAATCCGTCACCACCTCCAGCCAGTACAGCACTGGGTTCACATAGAAGTGCGCCTGGTAGAAGCTGCCGCCATCGCCGTCGCCTTCGGAGCGCGTGAACCGCGCTGCCGCGGGCGCCGAGATGCCGGGATCGAGGTCGATGCCACCCAGCGAAGCAAGGCAGAAGGGCTTGCGCACCGCCTCGACGTGGCGCGCCGGCTCCCAGAAGCCGATCGACAGGCCGATGGTCGGGTTCACGCCGCAACTGCAGACCGGGTTCGACGGATTGGGGATGTCTTCCTGAGCATCGAAGTTGGCGATGGTGGCGCTGCCGATGCTGATCGGCAGGATGCAGCTCCAGCAGATCTCGGTGATGGGGTTGGGGAACCTGCCGGTGCAGGTGAGGCTGTCGGCGGCCTGGGTGAGGGGCGACGCCAGCGTCAGCAAGCCGGCGAGCACGGTGGCGAGCATGCGGCGGACGGCCTTCATGGCAGCACCACCTCGTCGATGCGCAATCGCGCCCCTTCCTGCGACACGAGGGCTGGCACCTGGCGGATGCCGAAGCGGCGTGTCAGCGTGCCTTGCTGGTCGTAGTAGACGGGGATGCGCCAGGCCTTCATCAAGTCCAGATACGACCCGCCGGTGAGGATCGGCTTGACCTTGCCGGCGTACCTCGCGATCAACTCGTGGGCACGGGTCACCTGGCGGCGGTCACGGGCATCGAAGAACAGCAGGTGCTTGGACAGCGACACCACGTCCAACGGGTTCTTGCGCGTGCCCGCCGCGAACAAGAGTTGGCCGCGTGAATCCGTGATGTTGCGGTCCAGCGTGAAGCTGGGGTCGAAGTAGAAGGTGCGGGCGGTTGCCGTGGGCTGCAGGCCTGAGACGGCCTGCGGCCGTTTGACCGCGTCGATTCCACGGGCCTGTGCTTGTTCGATGAGCTGCTGCAGCTCGCCACTGCGTTCCTTGTCACGCAAGCGCTGCTCGATGAAGTTCAGCAGGTGCGGTTCGCCGATCCCGTAGGTGGGCCCGATGGCCCCGAGATCGGCTGCCTGGGCGACGCTTGCGCCCACCAGCAGAGCCACGGCAAGATGCGGAAGGCGGATCGTGTTCACCGCACGCTCCGTCGTTCACAGGTCATGCGCTGCGCGAGTTGGGCGAGCGCCTTCGCGTCGCGGAGATGACTCGCGCGGATCATGCCCATCAGCACCGGGTCACCGTCACCGCCGGCCATGGCCTGGCGCAGTTCAGCGGCTCGCACGGGCCGGCCGCAGCGTTGTTGAAAGGCTTGCAGGTAAGCCTGGGCACCCTCGTGCGCGGCTGGCGAGATCTGGGCCAGCAGGGCGAGGTAGTCGGCCAGTGGCATGTCGTCGGTGACGGGCAGGGTGGCGACTGGCGCCGTTTGCGCGTGCGTTGGAGAGGCCATCGGCCCGACGACGGCTAAGGCCATGGCAAGGAGTGCGACGCAAGGCTTCACGACGCGCCCTCAGAACAGCGGCACCACAGTGCCCAGCACCTGCTCGGCCCGCACGAGGCCGCTCGCGCGGTAGCGGGAGTCGAAGGAGTCAGGGCTGGTGCCTTGCACGTAGTAGTGGCCCGGCGGGATGACCGTGGCCGCGATGGGTTCCAGCGGCCGGCGGTCGTAGGCATGCGTCTTGGCCTGACCGACGACCTCGCCGTTGATGGCGACGATGCGGCCGTCAACGGTGAGCGCATCACCCGGCATGCCGCGCACGATCTTGAAGAAGGGCTGGCCCCGCAGGCCGGGGTAGGCGGCCTGCGCTTCACCCGCGAAGGCGAAAACCACGTAGTCGCCACGCCGCAAGGTGTGCGGGCCGTACTGCACCAGCGCGACGCTGTAGGGCAGGCTCGGCGTCCAGTTGAACAGCACCGGCACGCGGGGTGTCGGGTCGATGAACACGCGGGCGTAGGCAAAGGCCCAGACCGCGAAGACCGGCGCGTACAGGTACCAGCGCGCCTGCATGTGACGCAGGAAGTCGGCGAAGTTGGCGACGAACCTGATGGCCAGCGTCTTCATGGCGCCTCCAGCTTTGATTTGAGGTGCGCGGTCAGGTCCAGCGTGCGCGGCGTGGGGCCCGCCACAGCGCTCTTGAGCACCACCAGGCAGGCACAGTCGCGCGGCAGCTCCTCCAGCGCGACCGGCAAGCGCTGCGAGAAACTGCGTGCCATCGCCATGGCCCGTTCACGTTCGACGTCGGAGCCGGCCTTGGTCAGGATCAGCGTGAACTGCGCTTCCTTCTGCCGATAGACCTCGCCGACGTCGACCACGCCGATGAGTTGCCCGGGCCGGATCACCAGGCGGTCGTACGCCGCCAGCGTGCCGAAGACGATCAGCGCCGCCATCAGGGCGTTCAGGAGCACGGCTTTCATGCGCCATGCCCCCGGCGGCGCAGCAGCTCGGCGATGGCCTCGTCGATGCTCAGGCCCTGTGCGCGCAAGTCATCGATCGGCGCGTTGTCCTCCAGCTTGTTAGAGAACAGCAGGTGCGTGGCGGGGTCGAGGATGTTGCGTGCCACGCCCTCGCCGACTGGCGATGAGATGTAGACCTCGGAGAACACACCCGGCTCGGTGCGCAGCGAGTTCAGCAGCCGCTTCTTTGGCTCGTCCATCGACAACCGCCCCTTGCGGTCGAGCATCTCGATGGACTCGGGCTTCTGGCGCAGCAGGAAAACCCAGTCCGAGCAGTTGAACGCGGCCTCCATCTGCGCCGAGCCGTAGTAGTCGTCTGCACTCTGAGTGGCGGTGCCCAGCGAGCCGCCGTATTTGCGCGCGCGCCGGGCGGCTTCCTCCACCACCGCGGCCTTGACCGGGTCGTCGGCGCCGATGTCGCCAAGCTGCTGCTTGAGCTCATCGATGAACAGCACCTTGCGCCGGTTGCGCGTCAGGTACATCTCGCCGGTGATCTGGTGCAGCAGCAGGATGTTGACCACCGCGTGCAGGTCGGGCCGGCGCTTCAGCTCCTCGTTCTCGATGACGACGAAGTCGTTGTCGAAGTCGACGTTGTTGCGGCCCTCGAAGAAGCGCTCGTACTGGCCGCCCCGTGCGTACGGGTTCAGCATGATCGCGAGGTCCTTGATCCGCGGGTCGTTGAGTGCGCCGAGTTCCTCGATGGTCCCGCCCTTGAAGGCGTCGCGCAGCGCGGTGACCGTGAGGTCGTTGCCGTGGGCCTTGAACAGCTTTAGCACCATCGCCGAGATGGCCTTGTACTGAACCTCGTCCAAGGGCCGGGACATCGACGCCATCTTCGAGATGGCTGGCACCAGCATGTCGATGTCTTCGTTGATGTCGACGATGCGGGTGAACGGGTTCAGGCAGATGTCCACATCCGGCTTGAACTCGATGTAGGTGCCCTTGGCCTTGCGGCACAGCTTCTCGAAGGAGCGGCCCAGGTCCAGCATCCAGACCTTGGCGTCGATGGCGCGGTAGGACCAGGCCATCTCGTTCATCAGCACCGACTTGCCCGACCCCGGCGCGCCGATGATCGCGAAGTTGTAGTTGCCCAGGTCGTTGTCGAAGATGTCCAGCGTCATCAGCTGGCCGCGCCGGCCGCCGAACACCAACGCCGGGGTGCGCGTGCCGCGCCACTCGGCGATCAGCGGCGCCAGGTGGATGGCGTTGGCCATGGTCTTGCGCGAAACGCGGCGCATCTTGGCCAGGTCCTTGTGGAACTTCTCCGAGAGAGTCATCGGCAAGCTGGCCAGCAGTGCCTGCCGATGCATGTATACGTCGGCGTTGAGCTGGAAGCCCCGGCCGCGCCAGATGGCGTTGGCGGTTTCCTGAGCCGCCACCGCCTTGTGCGGCGGCGTGAAGATCGCCAGCTGGTGGTAAAGGCTCACCAGGCTGCTGCCGATGTCGATGGCGTTGGCCGCCGCCGTCCAGTCCTGCAGCTTCTTCCCAACGTCGGGCATCACGTCGGCCATCTTGCTCTTGGCGTTCTGCGTCGCCCGCACATGGTTGGCGGTGACGACAGACTTCATGACGTTCGGGTCGAGCACATGCACGCCCATGGTCAACAGGAAGGGTGCGCTGTACTGCAGGGCCGGCTGCATCAGGTCGCCGATCAACGAGCCCATTTGCCACAGCGCAAATCGTTCGGGGAAGGACTTGATCGAGTAGAAGCGCGCTTCGAGCACGTCGTCGCCGCCTTCCTTCCACAGGGTCAGGCCACCGGCGTGCGGGTCCTGGATGGTGTCGAAGTCGATGATCTGGTCGCGCAACTCGCGGCCGTCGTCGTAATGCAGATTGGGCGCATCGGTCTGCGAGATGCGGTCGGGGTTGGTGAACAGCGCGCACCAGTTGATCAGGTCGGCGGCGTCGCACACGCGGTTGGGCAGCGACGCCGAGCGCAGCGTCGATGCCATTGACTCGCGCAGCGCCATCAACTCGTCGCGCCGGGTCAGGTCCTCGGCGTCGGCCGCGATCGCCACGCTCATCATCAGCCGGAAGTCGCGGATCGTGTAGTGGAAGCCCGATGTCAGCGATGTCTGCGCCCCCTGCAGCACGTGGCCGACGCGCTGGCGAGCGAGGCGGTGGAACAGGTTGTCGTTGCGCGCCGGCCGTCCCCAGTGCTTGGCCTTGTCGGCTTGGTCCAGGTCTTCGACGCGCAGGTTGGCGTAGCGGCGCAGTTGGTCACGCAGGTGCGGCGAGGCGAAGAGGTGGAACTGGATGCCAGTGCCGGGCGGGCAGGTGGAGTACAGCGAGAGCAGCACTTCGGCCATGCGCTCATCGGCGCCGGACTGCGGCATCACCTCCAGCATGAAACCCACGCTGTCGCGGTTGACGAAGAGCTTCTCGGCACTCAGGTAGGCGGAATAGGGCAGCCAGGCCGCGAACTGCTCGGCCGGTGTGTCCTGCGTCTGGCCAAAGCCGAACAACGACGGGCGTGCGGGGCGGCTGACCGAGGGCTGGCGGTTCGGGGCGTCGGTGTGCATGGCGTGGCCTCAGTCGCTGCTGTCGGGCCGTGTGGGAGGCAGCAGGCCTGGCAGCGGCTTCTCGGCGGTGGGCAAGCGCGGCGCACTGCGCGGGTTGGCAGGCAGCGCGGTTCCTTCCCTGGCCTCGCCGGCGGTGCTTCGCGGTGGCGGTCGCAGCGGTGCATACGCATCACGGATCTGCCGTTGTGCGTGTTCGATCAGCCACCGGCCGCTGTCGACCTGCACATAGACGTAGCCCTGGTCGTACAAGTCGCGGTCGGCGTCTTCCCAGGGCTTGAACCACAGGCGCAAGATGCGCGCCGACGAGCGCAGCGGCGCCGGTGAAACCGAAGCGGCGGCGAGCGGGGTGCGCACCTCCGTTGACGCGAGGCTGGTGGCTGTGGGCTGCGACGTGCCGCTCGCTTGCGCGGACGGCGCGGTCGGGCGTGAACGCTGGCTCGGCAGGTTGTTGTGGATCGCGTTGGCATAGGTGCCGGACACCGAGTCGCAGGTGACGCCGTCCGGTGCCTTGCAGGCGTAACTGGAACTGCCACTCAGCCCGGACATGCTCGTGCAGCCGGCGAACAGGGCGGCCAGGCCAATCCATGGCGCGAGCCGCGGGAGTGGAGACGCGGCGCTCACGGCCGGACCTCTTGGCTTGCCTGGTTCAGGCGCGCTTCGAGCACGGCGCGCTCGACAAAGCCGTCCGTGCGTGAGCCGTCGGCCCAGAACAGCGTCGGCGTGCCCTGCACACCCAGGCGATGGGCCAATGCCAGATTGCGATCCACCGGGTGCTCGCAGGTGGACGACGTGCTCAGCAGTGAGGCGTCGCCTTGCAGCATGAAGCGCCGCCACGCAAGTTCACGGTCCGCGGCACACCAAATCGCGATGGGCTTGTCCTGCCCCTGGAACGGGACCAGGAAGGTGTACACGGTGATGTTGTCGATGCCGGTCAGCTCGGGCTCGAGCCGCCTGCAGTACGAGCAGGCGGGATCGCTGAAGACGGCGACACGCCGCTGGCCATTGCCCCGAATGGTCTTGATCGCATCGGCCAGCGGCAGTGCATCGAAGGACACCGGCGCGGCGATTGCCGCCGCTTGCGGGTCGTTCACGCGTTGAGCAGCCTGCGCGAGCTTCGGGCCGGTCAGGTCCTTCATCGTCCGCGTGTCGAACACGCGGCCGAAAATGAAGAAGCGCGGGTTCCTGGCCGACACGTAGGCCACGTTGCCGTTCATCCAGACCTCGTACATACCCGCTACTGGAGAACGCGACACGGCGGTGAACTCGGTGCCGGGATGGGCCTTCCGCAAGGTCGCTAGCAGCCGCGTTTCGTCGGGCGTCGCGGCCAGGGTCAGCGGCGCGGCGGTGACCAGCAGCGCGCACAGACATGCGCCCAGACCGGGTGGTCGTGGCCCGTGGCGGGGCCGGTGTTCAGTAGTTGCCATCGTCGGAGGCCTCCAAATAGCGTTCACTCGGTGCCGCTTCAAAGCGGGTGTCGCGGTCGGCACCGGCGGTCATCGGCACGTCGATGCGCAAGCCCTTGGTGATGACGACATCGATCTCGCGGCCGGCATCCACCTCGATCACCGGGAAGGTGTTCTCGGCCAGCTTGATGTAGTACTGCGCCAGGCGGTCCAGTGCCTTGCCGACCCCGGTGCCGAGCCCGGCGCGGTAGGCGTCGGCGCCGGATGCGCTGGCGATGGTGCCGAGCGCCGAGGTGCTGTACGTGGTTGACGACGTGGCCAGGCCCGAACCAATGCCGCTGACCACGCCGGCCAGCAGCGCATTGGCGAGCATCTGGCCCTGCTTGG
>CALMQI010000107.1 GCA_937871935.1 uncultured Burkholderiales bacterium | reverse complement strand
TCGCCACGCTGACGCTATTGCGCGAGCACCCACCCTACGCGCGTTTGGAACAACTGGCGGCCCGCCTGGCCGCCGGCGCGGCCGAGCCGGTGCAGCACCTGTACGAGGCGCTGAAGGCCTATCTGATGCTGTTCGGCGGCAAGCAGTTCGATGCCGCGGCGTTGCGCGCGATCCTCGTCGCCGACTGGGAGGGCGACGGCGCCCGCGCGCTGCCCGCTGCGCTGCGCAAGGCCTTGCGCGAGCACCTCGACCGCTTGCTCGCCACCGGCGAGGTGGGCGCGCCGTCGCAGGCCGACGCGCAACTCGTGGCGCGCACGCGGGCGCTGGTCGCCGGCGTGCCGCTGGTCGAGCGTGTCTACAGCCGGCTGCGCCAGAGCGCGCCGGCGAATGCCGCAGGCGGCTTCAGCATCGAGAGCACCGGCGGTGCGTCGGCGGCGCGTGTGCTGGCGCGTGCCAGCGGTGCGCCACTCGCCGAACCGGCGCCGGCGTGGCTCGGCCAGTCGGTGCGGCGCCAGGGTGGCCTGCAGTCCGCGGTGCAGACGGTGCTGCGCCAGTTCGAGCAGGAAGCGCCCTGGGTGCTGCAACCCGAGCGCGCCACCTCGCTCGACGAGGCGGCCCGCGCCCGCCTGGTCGGGCAGATCGAGGCGCGCCACGCCACCGAGGCGCGCGAGCACTGGACGGCGCTGCTGGCCGACCTGCGCCTGGTGCGTGCCGGCTCGCTGGCCGGGCTGGCCGAGCAGGCGCAACTGCTGTCGCGGCCCGACTCGCCGCTGCTGGCCGTGCTGAGCGGCGTGCTGCGCGAGGTGGGCCCCGAAGCCGACGTCGAACCGTTCGTCTCGCTGCGCGCCTACGCGCAGGGCCAGCCGGCGGGCTTCCAGCCCGTGCACACGGTGCTCGGCCATCTGGCCAACGAACTGGCGGCGCTCGACGACGCCGTGACGCGCAAGGCGGCGCTGCCGGCGCAGGGCGCGCTGCGCGAGCTGGCGCAGACGCTGCCGCAGCTGCCCGAGCCGGTGCAGACGCTGCTGCAGCAGCTGCATGCCGACACCGCCGCCATCAGCCTGGCGGCGTTGCGCGAGCCGCTGAACCGCCAGCTGGCCGGCGAGGTGGCGCCGCTGTGCGGCCGCACGGTGGAAGGGCGCTACCCGTTCGTGCGCAACGCCGCGCAGGACAGCACGCGCGACGACTTCGCGCGTGTGTTCGCACCCGGGGCCGCGATCGACGGCTTCTACCAGCGCCAGCTGGCGAGCCTGATCGACGCCGGCGCACCGTCGGCCCGTGCGTCGCCGATCGCGGGCGATGCCCGGCAGGCGTTCCAGCGCGCGCAATCGATCCGCCAGGCTTTCTTTGCCGACGGCGCGCGGCAGGTCGACGTGCGCCTGCAATTGCGCCTGCTCGAGCTCGACCCCGGGCTCGGCCAACTGCTGATCGACGTCGACGGGCAGACGCTGCGCTTCGCGCGCGACTCGCGGGGCGTGCAGACCCTCGCCTGGCCGGGCTCGGCCGGGCCTGGGCGCCTGACGCTGCAGGCCGCGGCGCCGGGCGCGCCGCCCGGTGCCGGTTATTCGTTCGACGGGCCATGGTCGCTGCTGCGCCTGTTCGAGCGCGTGCGCATCGAACCGGGCGCATCGAACGCCGTCGCGCAGGTGGTGTTCGACATCGAGGGCCGGCGCGCACGCTTCGAGGTGCGCAGCGCCAGCGGCGTGCTGCCGATCGCGCTCGACCTGGAGCAGTTCCAATGTCCGAAGAAGTTGTGAGCGCCGGCTCGCCGCCCGGGTGGTTCGGCAAGATGCCCAGCCTGGGCGACTTTGCGTCGCGTCGCCTGCCACCGGTCTTCGTCGAAGGCTGGGACGCGTGGCTGCAACGCGAGATGGTGCGCTCGCGCGCCGCGCTCGGCGGTGGCTGGCTCGATGCCTTTCTGGTGGCGCCGGTGCGCCGCTTCTGGCTCGCCCCGGGTCTGCTCGGTGCGTCGGCCTGGGTCGGCGTGTGGATGCCGAGCGTGGACCGCGTCGGCCGACACTTCCCGTTCACCGTCGCGTCGCCGATCGACCCCGCCGTCGACGGCCGAGCGGTGGCCGCGGCCGATCCGCCGTGGTTCGACGCGAGCGAGACGGTCGCGCGCGGCGTGCTCGATCCGCTGTGCGAGGTCGCCGATCTCGAACAGGCGCTGCTCGAGATGCCGCCATGGGCGTCGGCCAACGGGCCGTCGAGCCGAGGTGCGCTGCCGCCCGGCAGCCTGTGGTGGTGCGCCGGCGCGGGCGATGCGGCGTCGCGCCTGGCCTGCCGCGGCCTGCCGACCGGCGACGACTTCGAGCGCCTGCTGCAACCCTGTCCATGACGCCTGCCGGTCAGCTCGCTACGATCGTCGCCATGCCGGTCCGCCTCACGCCGTCGCCTGCGCTGCGTCTTCTCGCGGGGCTCGCCGTCTGGCTCGCGCTGATCGGTATGCTGCAGCCGGCAGCGGCACAGCCCGCCGCGCCCGGCGCATCGCTGGTCGACGAGCGGCGCATCGCGCTGGTCATCGGCAACGCCGCCTACAAGCACAACCCGCTCGACAACCCGGTCAACGACGCGCGGCTGATCGCGCGCACGCTCACGCAGGCCGGCTTCGCGGTCACGCTGAAGGAGAACCTCGACCGGCCGGGCCTGTTCGAATCGATGCGCCAGTTCGGCGACCAGCTCAACGAGAACACGGTGGCGGTGCTGTACTACGCCGGTCACGGCATGCAGCTGCGCGACCGCAACTTCATGATCCCGGTGGAGGCCGAGTTCCGCCGCGAAGAGGACATCCTCGTGCACGGCGTCGACCTGAGCCTGGTGCTCGAGCGCATGTCGCAGGCCAAGAGCCGAGTCAACGTCGTCATCCTCGACGCCTGCCGTGACAACCCGTTCCCCGGCCGCGCCACGGCCACGCAAGGCCTGGCGCAGATGGATGCGCCGATCGGCACCGTGCTCGCGTTTGCCACCGCACCGGGCAAGAAGGCGCCCGACAACGCCGGCGGCGGCGACAACAGCGTGTACTCGGCGCACCTGGCGCGCCACCTGCTCACGCGCGGGCTGCCGGTGGAGCTGATGTTCAAGCGCGTGCGCGAGGGTGTCGTGCGCGAGACCGGCCAGCTGCAGGTGCCGTGGGAGCATTCGTCGCTGCAGGGCGAGTTCGCCTTCGTGCCCGGCGTCAACGCATCGGCCGAGGCACCGTCTGCGGCGCAGGTCGATGTCGAGCTGGCGTACTGGAACAGCGTGCAGTCGTCGACGCGGGCCGACGAGTACCGCAGCTACCTGCGCCAGTACCCGACCGGGCGCTTCGCCGAACTCGCGCGCAGCCGTCTGGCCGCCATGGCGGCCATCGTGTCGGCTGCCGCGCCACCGCCGACGGCCGCCAGTGCGCGCGCCGAGCTGATGCCGCGTGTCGGCGACACCTGGCGCTACCGCATCAGCGACCAGTTCCGCCTGGGCGATCTGTTCGTCACCGCGCGGGTCGATGCGGTTGGCGCCGACGGCGTGGCCGAGACCTGGACCACCACCTCGGACGCCAAGGTGCGCACGACGCTGGTGCCGCCGAAGGCCGGCTTCAGTGCGTTGCCGGGCTGGGACTCGGCGCCGCCGGAGTTCGCGCCCTACCTGCTGCAGGACGCCGACGCGCCGGCCGGCAGCCTGCCGACGCTCGGCCGTTATTCGCGCCGCATCGATTCGGTGGCGGTGCCGCTGCAGGCGCAGTGGCTCGGCGAGGAGGAGGTGGTGGTGGCCGCCGGGCGCTTTCGCGCGCTCAAGCTGCGCCTGCGCGGCGAGTCGAGCGCTCAGCGCGGCTCGAACCAGAAGCTCAGTGCCGAACACACGGTGTGGTACGCACCCGGCGTCAAGCGCATCGTGAGGTACGAGGTCCGCTCGCACGCCGGCCGCACGTTGCGCGAATCGACCACCTTCGAACTGACGGAGTACAGGCTGAACTAGCCGCGGCCTGTCCGGCGCTAACGTGACAGCAGCGCGGGCAGGTCGACGACACCGCCGATGCGGTCGAGCGGGATCGACCAGCGCAGCTCGAGCTGCACCGTGCGCTCGCGTCCGTTGTCGCCGCGCGGCGTGCTCAGGCCGAGCCACAGCGCACTCTGCTGCATCGGCATCATGGCCAGCGGCAGCAGGCGCGGCATGCCCCGACTGCCGAGGTACTGGCGCTGCGATTGCTCGAGCATCTGCGACAGCGGCATGAAGCGCCAACCGTGCTCGTCGAGCATGCTCGCCACGGGCGCGCTGCGGTCGCCGCCGTCGCTCTCGGCGGCCCGGGCGTGCAGCGGGCTGATCGTCAGCGCGGCGACGGCCGCGCCCAGCGCCGGCAGGCGGCGCAGCACGAGCGAGACGGCAGGGCGTAGCGACATGGTGGCAGGGCGGGTGAACCGTGACTGCCATTAGGTTGCAGACGCGCGCGGCTGGGTTCACCCGTTCCGGGGGGGTTGGCCGCGTTTGCAGGGGCCGGGTGTGACATCCGCGGCAGGCGGCGGCGTCAACGACTGCGCGGATCCGGCTTCGCCGGTCCGCGCCAAGGCCCCCGGGGAGGGGCAGCGACCCGCGGGCGCGTCAGCCCGGATCGGTGTACACCGGCGCCGGCTGCGTGAAGTACGCATGCAGGATCTGGTAGACCATCCGGTAGTTCTTTTGCTGGAAGCTCGCGTGCGAGATGCCGTTCATCACCGTGAACTGCTTGTCGGGCGAGGGCAAGCGCACGAAGAACTGAATCAGGTCGTCCATCGCCGCGATGCCGTCGAACTGCCCGCGCAGCACCAGCGTCGGCACGGTGATGAGCGCCGGATCCACCACCGGCAACTTGCTGCACATGTCGATATAGGTGCCGTTGGGCATCGAGTCGTCCAGCGCGAGGATCGCGTCGGCGAAGGCCTCCACGGTCACCGGATCGGCGCAGTCGGGGTGGTCGCGCGCGAAGATCGAGCGCACGAACGCGCGGTCGATCGGCCGGCGCCTGGTGGCCAGGAACTCCGGCAGCTTCTTGCGCCGCTGCGCGAGTGTGGGCGCACCCTCGCCGGTCCAGACGAACGCATCGAGCGCGAGCCGCGCCACGCGCTCGGGGTGGCGCTGCGCGAACAGCGCCGCGCGCAGCGCGCCCGACGAGATGCCGTAGGTGAGAAAACTCGTCGCACCCCGCGTGGCGGCGATGTGATCGGTGGCCGCCAGCAGGTCGTCGGCGCCGTTGGCGATGTCGCAATAGATGTCGCGCCGCTTGTCGCTGCGGCCGTAGCCTTCCATGTCGACGCACCAGCAGACGAAGCCGCGCGCGGCGAACCAGTCCATCACCGACGAGTCGGGCCGCCCGGGCACCGTCAGGTCGAAGGTCGGCTGCGAGGCCATCGACGAGCCGTGCACGAACAGCACGGCCGGTTTGTCGGCCGGGGAGCCCACGTACTTCTCCCACAGGAACAACTTCACATCGCCGTCGGGTGTCTTCTTGTGCGTCCAGTGTTCCTGGCCGGTGACCATGGGGGTTTCGCTCATTGTCGGGTGGTGGGGTGTGGGAAAGAGGCTTCAGTCCAGCTTCGCGCCGGACTCCCTGATCACGCGCGCCCAGGTCTCGCGCTCGGTGCGGAAGAACGCGCCGAACTCCGCCGGCGTGCTGCCCAGCGCCTCGATCGAGGCGTTGGCCATGTAGCCCTTCACTTCGGGTGTGTCGAGCGCCGCGAGCACCTCGCGATTGAGCCGCTCGATGATCGGCGCGGGCGTGCCCTTGGGCGCCAGCAGTCCGAGCCACACGTAGGCCGAATAACCGGGGAAACCGGACTCGATCATCGTCGGCACATCGGGCAGTTGCGGCGAGCGCCGTTCGCCGGTGACGGCCAGCGCGCGCAGCTTGCCGGCCCTGATGTGCGACAACATGCCGGCGACGCCGGGCATGCCCATCGACACGACGCCACCGATCAGATCGGTCGTGGCCTGGCCGCTGCCGCGGTAGGGCACGTGGTTCATCCTGATGCCGGCCATCGAGAGGAACTGTGCCGCGAAGAGATGCTGCCCGCTGCCGTTGCCCGACGAGGCAAAGTCGATCTTGCCCGGCTGCGCGCGGGCCAGTTCGACGAGCTCCTTCACCGTCTTCACCGGCAGCGAGGGATTCACGACCAGTACGCCGGGTTCGCGACCGATCAGCGAGATCGGCGCGAAGTCGTCGATCGGGTTGAACGACAGCCTGGGATAGAGCGTCGCGCTGATGGCGTTGGTCTGCGAGGCGAGCAGCAGCGTGTAGCCGTCGGGTGCGGCCTTGGCCACCGCCTCGCTGCCGATGGTGGCGCCGGCGCCGGGTCGGTTGTCGATCACCACCTGCTGGTTCAGGCGCTTGCCCAGCTCCTGTGCCACGGCGCGCGTCGGTCCGTCGACCGCGCCGCCCGGCGAGAACGGCACGATCACGCGAATCGGCCGTGCCGGGTAGTCCTGTGCATGCAGCGGCAACACGCTGGCCAGCGCCGCGGCGGCGCCCGAGCGAAGTGCCAGCCGCCGCGACACCGGCAGGCGAACGAAGTGAATGGACTGTTCCATCAGGGCCATCTCCCCATCAGCACGTTCAGCACGACGCCAGCGTGTCGCGCAGCGACGCGGTCGCCCGCAAGGCACCGACCTCGATGCCGTTCCAGTTCTTCAGCGTCACCTCGCTGAAGCTGCGCATGAACTCGCGCTCGTCGCGCTCCAGGCGCGCGAGCGATTCGATCACGGATGCCATCACCACCTCGGCCGCGCGGGCGTTGTTGCCGTCGTCGATCTTGATCGCGACGCCGAGCCCCTGCTCGGGCAGTGCGGCACAGAACACACCCTCGGCGCCGACCTTGCAGAACACGCGCTCGCCCAGCCGCTCCATCACGCGGGTATCGAAGCGGCCGCTGCCGGCGACGAAGAACGGCGCCCGGGCCACCGCGGCGCGCAAGCGGCGCGCGGCAGCGCCATGCTCGGCGCTCAAGCCCACCTCGGTGCCGATGCGGGCAAAGGCCGCGGCCAGGTTCTTCAGCGGAATGCCGTAGGTGGGGATCGAGCAGCCGTCGGTGCCTGTCGGCGCGCGCGACAGGTCGCAGCCGGTGGCTGCCTGCAGTGCGGCCGTGACCTCGCGCATCACCGGATGGTCCGGCTGCACGTAGCCGCGCACGAACGCGCGCGGGTCGGCACCGGAGCGGCGCGCCATCAGGCAGCCGACGCAGATGAAGCCCGAGTGCTTGCCCGAGCAGTTGTTGTGCACGGTGCGTGGCTCGCGCACGCTGCGCGCCAGCTCGCGCTGCGCGGCCTCGTCGCCGGGCCAGTGCGCGCCGCACTCGAGCGCCTGTTCGTCCAGTCCGGCCTTGGCCAGCATCGAGGTCGCCGCCGCCACGTGGCGCGGCTCGCCGTTGTGCGAGGCGCAGGCCAGGGCCAGCTCCTCGTCGGTGAGACCGAAGTCCTCGGCCGCGCCGCTGGCCACCAGCGGCAGCGCCTGCAGCACCTTGACCGCCGAACGCGGGAACACCGGGCGCTGCACGTCGCCGACGACACAGACGCTGGCACCGTCGGCATCGACGATCGCCAGTGCGCCGCGATGGGTGGATTCGACAATGCCGCCGCGCACGGCGTGGACGAGTTCGGGGTTCATGGCGGGCGCAGCGCAGTTGTCGCAGCGGCGACTGTAGCCTGCCCGTGCCTGAACACAGTCAGGAATGCCATCCACTTCACTGGCCCTGGTGCCGATTGCGGTCTACACCGTGATCGACGGCTTTGCACGCTGGATCGAAGGGGTGAGCGGCGTAAGACGGCCTGTTGCGGTCGCTGCTCTCCGCTGTGCGCGCCTTCCCTTGACTGAGCGCGCAAGGCTGCGGGCGGGCATGCCCTGGCGCTCAACCGCCGGCGCCTGGGCCCTGC
>CALMQI010000106.1 GCA_937871935.1 uncultured Burkholderiales bacterium | reverse complement strand
CAGACGATCGTCCACGTCGAACAGACGCCCAACTCGCAATCCAACCTGGAGCCGGCTCGCGCCGCGTAACAGCTATGCCCATCTCACGGACGATCTACAAGGCGTTGACGACGGCGCACACCGCCTGCTGCGTCGGCATCGGTGCGCTGCTGCTCACCTCGTGCTCGACACCTCCGAAGCCGCCCTCGGTGGATGAGTCCACCAAGCGGCCGGTCAACGCCCGAGCGGCCGTCGACCTCAAGGCCTGCCAGGGCGATCTGAGTCGAGCCACCATCCTGGTGTCCGAGATGGCACGCGCCGGTGTCGTCGCGACTTCGCTGAACAAAGCATTGCCGCAGCCGGGCGCTGCGATGGCCAGCGTGCCCACATTTGAGGCCGCTGACACCGCTGGCAACCTGGTGGCTGTCGTCCCTTTCGGCATGGGATCTGCAGCCTGGAGCGTTGAACAGGCCGACGCCGCAGCATTGGTCCGGCGCGCCAAAGACGCCGCTGTGATCATGATCCGCGGACGCACCGATGCCACCGGTGACTCGATGCAGGAAACGGCGCTCGCGCGCCGCCGCGCTGAGGCGGCTGCGGAGTTTCTGCAGCAGGCAGGTGTATCGAAGGACAAGCTTCGCCTGACCTGGCAGGGCGCGGGCGATCCGCTCGCAGGGCTTCGACCCGCTGATCGCTCGCAAAGCCGTCGCGTCGAGATCGAGTTCTATGCGGCTGCGCCAATGCTCGTGAGTCTGCGCAGCAGCGCGGCGAACGGCAAGGGCACCACCGCAGCGAGCCTGTGATGAGCTCGGCCTCCGACGGAAACAACGCGGGCCAGAGCAGCGGCCAGGCCGGCGAAGCCGATTCACTGGACCTTGATGGTCGCCAGGCCATGAAGGGCCGCGGACAACCACAGGCCAGCGTGCCGGCAGGACAGGTCGCTGAGACTCGACGTGCTGCAGCTGAGGGCCAGTCGGCGATTGATCCGCTCGTGGCAGACGTGGCGCTGGCGACGGCAGAGCAGAAACGCGACAGTGGCACCAGGCCACCAAGTGAGCCTCGACCGACCCCAGAGTCGGCTCTGGCCGATGCACAGGCGCTGAAGACCATCGACAGTCGCCATGAGGGCCTTCAAGCCTTGGTGTCCGGCACGCTCGGCGTGGTGGCGGCACGCGAGGCGGCGACCAGCGACGTGTCGGCGTTGGACGGCTTTGCGGACAAGGTGCTGCAGGGCCGTGCGGCTGCCGTGATGGGCGACACCGGTGAACAGCAGCCGGCCTACAGGACCGCGCTCAAGGAGGTCTCGCCGCAGTACGCCGGCCTGGCTGACCGGGCCTATGCCGAAGAGCAGCAGCGGTCAGCTGCGAAGGAAGATCGAAAGTCCTTGGAGTACGCGAGCCGACGCGACGATGCAGCCGACAGCATTGCTGGACGGTACGCAACGATGGCGAGCGCGGGCCTGACCATCAAGGACTTGCAGGGCCCGGCGCTTGACCGCTTGGCGGTCAAGGACAGCCGGGACTTGATGCTGATCGACGGGTTTCCGCCGCACCCGCGTGCGAGCGAAGCCAAAGCGTTGGTTGCAGACAGCATGAAGAGCGATGCTTACAGAGCCACGTTTGATCGCGAGACCGCCGAATGGGCGATGCCCGGGGTGGGTCGGACGACAAGCTTTTCGGCGCGGGCGGTTACTGGCGAGCTACCCGAAGAGGTGCGCGCAGCAGACGCGATGCCGGATGCGAAGCAGGGCGGCACGGCTCTGCGGTCCGCCGAACCGGTTGGCGCGGACATCAACTCAATGCGATCTGAAGGGGACACCGCCGAGAAGCGTCGCGCCATTCCGCCGCTTGAAGACCGCTTCAACGTCAAACGGATCGGCTTGATCGAGAAGGAATATCACTTTAGGGACCAGACCGGCAAGATTGCCTTCACCGACAAGTTCATGAGCATCAGCACGGGCAGCGAGAGCCCAGCCGCGATCAAGGCCATGGTGGATCGAGCTGCTGAGCGTGGCTGGGAAACAGTGAGGCTCAACGGTTCACCCGAGTTCGTCCGGCAAGGATGGATCGCCGCTACTGCACAGGGGCTGAAGGCTGTAGGCCACACGGTGACAGTTGGGGACCGGGAATCGGCTGCAAAGGAACAGGCGCGGCTGCAACTTGATCATGATGGATCGGCACCGCAGAGGCCAGGAGAAGCCGTCGGGCGAGTTCAATCGGACTATGCCGAACGCGTCAGCGGTGACAGCAAGGTAGCTGAGCTTGGTGGGCAGCGCCAGCTTGCCGCAGCGATTGAGAAGGCACTCGTCGACGGAAAGGTGTCTCCCGAGCTTCGCGGCCAAGTGCGCGCCATGATGAAAGTCGAGGGAGCAAAGCGGATCGCCCGAGGTGAGAGGTTTAAGGCACCTGTATATGACGCGCGGGCGCCGCGTTCCCGGCCAAAGACTGTGCAGGCCGGACCGCAACGGCACGGGGACCGAGAACGCTCACGCTGACATGAGCGAGCAAAGGTCCGAGAGGGCTTCCTTATCAGGACGTCATTTGCTGAAGGAACTTTGGCGCCCGACCGATCCAACCCCCATGGTGCAGGGCCCAACCGGTGTTGATCGATGCCCCGGGACGACCGTTTATCACCGCCCCTCTGGCAGCCGGTGGTAGGCGTGGAACTGGTCGCCCCGGATCCAACCTCGGGCGACATACAGCGCCTGTCCCGGCGCGTTCCCCTCCCCCACGTTCAGTGAAACCCGCACTGCACCCTGAGACCATGCGTAGTGTTCGGCCGCAGCCAGCAGGCCGGAGGCGACACCCGTCCTGCGACCGCGCGGAACAACGAAGAGGTCGTTGAGCACGAATACCCGCGCCAGCGCGGTGGATGACCAACTCGGATACAGCTGCGCAAATCCCGTGGGTGCTGCGTTCACATGCGCGACGAAGATGATCGATTCCCCGTGATCGAAACGGGCCTTCAGGAAGTCGCGAGCAGCCGGCAAGTCGCCTGTCCGACCTTGGAACTCGCGGTACTGGTTGAAGAGGTCAGCCAGTTCATCCAGATCGGAAAAAACAGCCTGGCGGATGTGGGGAGTGTTCATGCGCAGCGATGCAAGGTTTGGGATCGACCGACTGCACGGGCATGCCGCCGGTACCCCATTGTTGCCGCGCGAGTGGTGGCGCCGTCGCCAGCGTGCTCAAGCCTCCGGCTCGTCGACGGCAGGGAGTATCGGCGCCAGCGGTGCGGCGACATCGCCATCCTGCATCCAGTCCTCACCGAAGAGCTCGGCGGGATGCAGGGTCGCCACGCTGCCATTGCCGCAGACCATGGCGTCAGCCGGGCAGTATCGGTCGCAGCCCCAGCAGATGCGCTCCGGGTGGGCGGGGTGCAGCGGAAACTTCTTGGACACGTGGGCGTCTTAGCCGCGCGGCGATTCGAAGGGTGGGAACAGCACGTCGTTCTCAAGCTGGATGTGCTGTTGCAGGTCGTCGGCAAACTCTCTCACGCCGGCGCTCAGCCGCCGCCAGGTGGTGCATGCGTCCTCGGGTGCCATGGCGTTGCGGGTCAGGGCGAGCAACTGCGCAAGCCGTTGGGCATGGTCGGCGTGCTCCGCGCGCATGACGCCGATGGGATGCACAACGAAGGGGTTGCCGCCCCGCGCCAGCATCGGAAACAGTATGGCCTCTTCCTTCTCCATGTGTTCCAGCAGTTCGCCGTGCATCGACTTCAGCAGATCGGTCAAGCCTCGCGGCGCTGCGGCGTGGTCCACGTGCACGGCCTCCACCTTGGTGGCGAGCTGGATCAGCTCGGGAAGCTGCCGACGGTGGACTTCGTGGAAGCGCGTCAGGATGTGCTCGATCAACGCTACCGACTCAGAGGGCACTGGTGGCTCCTCGGTCTGCGGCGCCATCGTGGGCTCTACGGTAGCGGGTGCTGTGTATCTGGCCTCCACCCGGCTGATGTTCTGGTGATGGGCCTGCAGCATGTCCGTCAAGTCGGCGCGCGCCTGTGCGTCTTTGACCTGCGGTATCAGAGCCTGAAGCTTGCGGGTCACCCAGGCTTGGCCTCGGTTCAGAAACTTCAATCGCTCGTCCAGATCGGTGATGGCCATCGCCTTGCCATGGAATGCACCGGTCGCGCTGGAGGGCGTAGCCCCCAAGGACTTGATCGTGCGCATGAGCATGCTGCACCAGCGGACTTCGTCCTTGTGGATGTCGTCCACCAGTGCCGCGAGCGCAGGCTCGGAGATCGACCGGCCCGTCTCCATCGCAACGCGGGCGCCGGCGCGCTCGGCCTCCAACAATTCGTTGAGCGCGTCCAGCAGGGCTGTGCGTGCCGGGTCGGTAGCGGCCGAAGCGGCGTCAGTTGCCGGCAGGGAGGCGGATGGCTGCGGTGAGGTCGAATTCATGAGGGAGGGGTCGCTGGCGACCGTGGGTTGGATGTGGAGCGGGAGCCCGGCGATGCAGGCGGCGCGAAGAGAAGGAACAACTCCTCGTCTTCGGCGCGGATGTGCAGTGCCAGCTCACTGGCCAGGTCGTTGAGGCCTCGCATGAACTGCTGAAGCGCCTGGTCCGTGCCATGAACTTCGGACAGCGTGCCAAGCCGTGCACGTAGGTCGTTCATGGCCTTCTCGTGAGCGACATGTTCGCGATGCAGGTCCTCGATCAGCAGCCCGATCAGGGTGTTGCCGCCTTGCTCCATCATCGGAAACAGCCGCATCTCCTCCTTGAACATGTGCTGTTCCAGCGCGTCGCCAATCGCGAGCAGTGCATCGACGAGGCCGTCGTCGATGCCGCGCGCCTCGACCTTCGCTGCCATGGCCAGCAGTTCGGGCAGAGCCTGGCGGTGGCCTTCATGGAACCGCGTCTGGATGCGGTCGATCAGGGCACCGACCTGCCGGGTGGTATCAGGGGACATGGTGGGTGGAGGCTGGCTATGCGTGTTCAGTCTGGGCGGCGCCAAGGCCACGCCGTGCGCGCATGGCCAGGCCGATGCGGTCCAGCTCGGCCTCGCTCAGCAGGCGGGCGGCCACGGGCAGCAACTCCGCTTCCTCGCGGGCGATGTGCTGCTCGTACAACTGCACGAACCCCGGTATGTCGGCGTTGTCCAGCGTGGAGGAAGTGCCTCCAGTGATTTGAAGCAATCTCCGGCGCAAGGCGGCCCAGCGTTGTTCCAGCGCACGGTGGTCGCTGCACAGCGAGGCGGTCAGTTCGCGCAGGCATACCGCATCCGAGCCCGCCATCGACGCCAGCACGGCGGGAAACAGATCCTGCTCCTCGTCCTCGTGGTGGTGGCGCGCGGCCGTGTCGAAGTAGCGCATGACAGCGCTCGCGGCTTCCTGCGCAGAGCGGTCAGCGCCATGGATCTGCAGGTGGGTGACCAGGCGCAGCAGGGTTTCGCACTGGTGCTGCACACGCCCATGGCAGGCGGCCAGCATTTCCAGGGGGACTTCGAAGCCGACGGCAGGGGCGCTATGGCCGGGCAGGGTCAGGGTCATGGTGAGCTTGCTCCAGTGGGCGGTCAGGCGCTGCGGGCCGGACGTGCGGACCGCCGCGAGGTCGGTGCAGCCACCACCGCAGGCAGCGTCCGGCCCGCCGGCGATCTGTTGGACTTGCTGGCTGTTGCCGGCAGGCCTTGTGTCATGTCCGCCAGCGTGGCGCCGTCCAGTGCTCTGAAGTAGCCCGCCAGCGCTTCGTCGAAGAGGTGCTTCAGCCGGCAGGTCGGTGACAGCGTGCACGCGTTGGTGGCGGCATCAAAACACTCCACCAGCCGGAAGTCGGTCTCCGTGGCGCGTACCACATCCCCGATGCGGATGGACTCGGGCTCGGCCAGCAACCGCAGGCCGCCACCGCGGCCCCGGGTGGTCTCAAGCAGGCCCTGGCGCGCCAGGTCATTGACGACCTTCATCAGGTGGTTCTTGGACAGCCCGTGCTGCTCGGCCAGTTCGCCGATCGTCACCAAGCGGTCCCGGTGCGCCGCGCAGTACATCAGCACCCGCAGGGTGTAGTCGGTGTATTCGGACAGGCGCATGGCGATCCTTAAAGATGCACGCAGTGTATTGCTTTAAGGGAGGCGAGTCATTAACATGCATGTATGTTGCATCTTTTGTTCGACATCCCAGCTTGCAAGCCCCAGGGATGGCGCCCACGGCCATGAAGGAGCCTGTGCCCACCATTCCTCTGGGCGCCCCGGGCGCTCCGCAGGGCGTCGCGGCGCCCGCCTCGAGCGCGCAGTTTCCTTTGCCTGGCTGGCCGCTCTTTCGCCTGGGATTCCGACCCTTCTACCTGGGTGCGGCCGCGTTCGCCATGTTCGCGGTCCCTTACTGGATCGCGGGCCTGCTGGGCTTGGTGGCACTGCCGTCGACGATGCCACCGCTGTTGTGGCATGCCCACGAGATGCTCTATGGCTTTGCCGTGGCCGTGATCGTCGGCTTCCTGCTGACGGCGGGCAAGGCCTGGACGGGACTGGCCACGCCGCGTGGTGCCACGCTGGCCGCGATGGCGGGGCTGTGGCTGGCGGCGCGGCTCGCTGCCGCGGGAGCGCCCTACACGGTCTACGCCCTGCTGGACCTGGCACTGTTGCCTTGGGTGGCCCTGGTGCTGATCCGTGTGCTGTTGAAGGCCGGCAACCGGCGCAACCTGCCGCTGGGCGCGATCCTGCTGTTGCTGGCAACGGCCAATCTCAGCTTTCACGCGGCCGTGCTGGGATGGCTGGCCATCGATCCGCTGCGGGCGCTGCACGCTGGGCTGGCGCTGGTGGTGATGATTGAATGCGTGATCGCGGGGCGGGTGATTCCGGCATTCACCATGTCGGCGCTGCCGGGCCGGCAGCTCAAGGTGCCCGCTTGGCTGGAACGCAGCACGCTCGCTGCCACGGCCTTGTCGCTGGCGGCCTGGGTGCTGTTGCCGGCCAATCCGGTGACGGCTGCGGGGTTCGCTGCAGCCGCCCTGTTGCATGCCGCGCGCTGGTGGCACTGGCAGCCTTGGCGCACCCGCGCGCGCCCCATCCTGTGGGTGCTGCACGCGGCGTACGCCTGGCTGCCCTTCGGCTTCCTGCTGCTGGCAACGGCGCAGGTGGGTGGCGCTGCCGCCTCGGCCGGCATTCACGCCCTGGCCGTGGGCGCCACGGCCGGGCTCATCATCGGCATGGTCACCCGCACGGCCAGGGGCCACACCGGGCGCCTGCTGAAGGTGTCGCGGCTGGAAGTGGCCGCCTACCTGCTGGTGGCCTGCGCCGCCGTCGCCCGGGTCTTGCTGCCCTTGGTGGCGCCGGCGCACACGGCGGATTGGCTGGTGCTGGCTGCGGCTGCCTGGGCCACCGCCTTTGCGCTGTACCTGTGGGTCTTCACGCCCTGGCTGCTCAGCAGCCGTCTAGATGGCAAGGACGGCTGAAAACGTCCGGCCACTTCGCGTGGCTCGGCATTTCTTCATCAACCTGATTTCCCCAACCGCACCCCGACACGCCCTGTTGCGCGCCCCGGGTGCCCCCTTCACCCTGAAAGGCTCTCATGACTGCAACCCTGACCCCACCCACCCATGTGCTGGACCTGCGGACCATCCCGCCGCGTGATCGTCACCCGATGATCTTCGGTCGCTTCGATGCCCTAGCCACTGGCCAGGCGCTGCAACTCGTGAACGACCACAACCCGCAGCCCCTGCGCTATCAGTTCGATGACCGCGCTTCAGGGCAGTTCGAATGGGCCGCGCTAGAAGCCGGCCCGTCGGTCTGGCGCATCCAGATCACCCGCATCGCAGACGCCGAAGTGCCTTCGGCAGGCCCCAAGAGCGACTCCTGCTGCTCAGGCGGCGCCTGTTGCGGTTGACCTTCCGCTCGCGCAGCGATGACCTTCGTCGTCACCGAGGCCTGCATCCGGTGCAAGTACACCGACTGCGTAGACGTGTGTCCGGTCGACGCCTTCCGCGAAGGGCCGAACTTCCTGGTCATCGACCCAGACGAGTGCATCGACTGCGCAGTCTGCGTGCCCGAGTGCCCGGTGAACGCCATTTATGCCGAGGAAGACGTGCCGTCAAATCAGCAGCACTTCACGCCGCTGAATGCCGAGCTGTCCCGCGAGTGGAAACCGATCACGCGGACCAAGCTGGCACTGCCGGATGCCGAGGCCTGGAGCAAGATCGAAAGCAAGCTTGAGGAGCTGAAACGATGAGCGGCCACCGCGCGGTCGAAGGTGCGCCCTGACCATGACCAAACCCAGGAAGATCATCCCCATCGCTGCCGCGCCAGCTACCGACGACGACAGCGTGCAGTACGTCTCGATGTACCAGAAGCAGGCCACCATCTACCCGCGTGCGGTGAAGGGGTGGTTCGCCGCCTGGCGCTGGGCCTTTGTCTGGTTGACCCAACTGCTGTTCTACGGACTGCCCTGGTTGCAGTGGGGCGGCCGGCAGGCCGTGCTGTTCGATCTGGAGGCCCAGCGCTTCTACATCTTCGGCCTGCTGCTTTATCCACAGGACCTGATCTTCCTGGCGGCGCTGCTGGTGCTGTCGGCCCTGGCTTTGTTCTTCTTCACCGCCGTGGCCGGCCGGCTGTGGTGCGGCTACACATGCCCGCAAACGGTCTACACCGAAATCTTCATGTGGGCCGAACGCAAGATCGAAGGCGACCGCATCGCGCGCATGCGGCTGGACCAGGCGCCCTGGGGCGTGAACAAGGTTCTGCGCAAGGGCGCCAAGCAGGCGGTGTGGCTGTCGATCGCGCTGATCACCGGCTTCAGCTTCGTCGGCTACTTCACGCCGATCCGGGAACTGGCCGTGGCCGCGCTGACCCTGGACATGTCCGGGTGGAACGCCTTCTGGGTGCTGTTCTATGGCGCAGCCACCTACGGCAATGCCGGCTTCCTGCGTGAGCAGATGTGCAAGTACATGTGCCCTTACGCTCGCTTCCAGAGCGCCTTGATCGACAAGGACTCCCTGGTCATCGCCTACGACGCCGGGCGTGGCGATCCGCGGGGCTCGCGCTCGAAGAAGACGAACGCTGCCGCGCAGGGCCTGGGCGATTGCATCGACTGCACCTTGTGCGTGCAGGTCTGTCCCACCGGCATCGACATCCGCAACGGGCTGCAGAACGAGTGCATCGGCTGCGCGGCCTGCATCGACGTCTGCGACGACGTGATGGACAAGATGGGCTACTCCAAGGGACTGATCCGTTACTCCACTGAAAACGGTGTCGTGAATGGCTGGACGCGGCTGCAGATGTTCAAGCGTGCGTTGCGACCGCGTGTTCTGGTCTACGGGGCCGTGCTATCTGCGGCCAGCATCGCGTTCGCGGCCAGCGTGGCGATGCGCAGCCCCTTCAAATTCGATGTGGTCAAGGATCGTGGCGCTTTGGCACGTGTGGTGGAGGAAGGGGCCGTCGAGAACGTCTACCGGATCCAGATCATGAATCGCACGGAGGCTCCGCAGACCTACCGGGTTGCCGCCTCCGGGATCGATGGTTTGGAGGTCGTGGCAACGCCGGCCAGCGCCGGCCCGGCTGCCGTGGCGTCGATGTCGGTGAGCCTGCGCCTGCCCTTCGCCGTGGCACAAGGGCTCGCAGGCCGGTCGGTGCCCGTGGTTTTCGAGGTCACGGGCGTTGAGCCCATCGCAGGTAGCGGCGCAGACACATCCGCCATCCAGTTCGAGAAGTCGACGTTTTTTGTTCCGCGCTGAGCCGCAACGAAAGGGGCCGCGATGGCTGAGGGAATCTTGCGCACCCCACGTTGGCATCTGCCGTTGTTCAACCCGTGCTCCAGGCGCGAGGACGCTTCATTCCCGCAATCCTGCAGGCCTGAGCCACGTAGCCATATGGAAAGAGCTCGAACATTCGCTGCCTTCCCCTGGTCTGGTAGCGCTGCTCGAGGCGCCGCATGGCATGGCGGGCGTCCGGCGTCACCTGGTGTTCCTGGTACCAGTCGCGCATGAACCGGATCACGAACCAGTGGTCGTCGTCGAGACTCAGGTTCAGCAAATGGGCCTGCTGGGCGGCCCATTCCTCGGTCCATTGGTCTGGATCGAGCAGATACCCTTCATCGTCCACAGTCGGCATGGCTGATCCAAAGCGTGGCGGGATGTATAAGATACATCTTTTGTATATGTTTTGGAATAGGGTGTCTGGTGAGGTCATCGGACGAGCTTCTCGCCAAGCTCAGACCCGACCACGATGCCGTTGACGTACTTCATTCCTGAATTGCCTCATGTCTTGGCGCGAATACCGCATAGTTTCCACTGGCCGTGGCGACGAGCTTGTCGGCGAGGTACACCTTGGACTCCTGGTTAGCCACCGTCATGCCACGATTCAAGGGTTAGGCGATACAGACGAGCAGTCCTGAAGCGACGGGCTTGAAGTAGTTGATCTTGATCTCGATAGTGGCGCAGATCTGGCCATCACCCAGCGCCGGGTACAGGGCCGCTCCCATGCCCGTATCGGCCAGAGCAAACAC
>CALMQI010000105.1 GCA_937871935.1 uncultured Burkholderiales bacterium | reverse complement strand
ATCCGTTTCAAGCATCAGGCGGTCGGCGGGAATGTGCGGCGCCGCCTCGCGCAACGCAACCTCTTCGCGGACGGCGCCGTTGAGCTTCCGCTCGGCCACCCCGACCGCCTCGGCAAGGGCCGCACGGCGCGGCTGACGCATGATCAGACGCCGGCGAACCAGATGACGTGGCGCGGTCCCTTGCCGTTGCTTCGGGCGCGTACGGAGATTTCCTCGACCTTGAAGCCGGAATCCCTTAGTCGGCGCGAAAAGACGGCGTTTGGCCCCGTGGACCAGATCGCCAATATTCCGCCCGGCTTGAGCGCGGCCTTCGCCGACGCGAGCCCCTCAGGCGAATAAATCCGGTTGTTGGCGGTGCGCGTCAGCCCGTCAGGGCCGTTGTCGATATCGAGCAGTATCGCATCGTAGCAGCTGATTGTGGCGCCGATCTCCGCCGCGACATCACCCGCGACCAGATTGACGCGCGGATCGTCGAGGCAGCCGGCGGTCAATGCCGCCATTGGTCCTCGCGCCCAGTCGATGATTTCCTGGACAAGTTCGGCGACCGTGATTCGCGCGCCGGGCCCGAGAATCGCCAACGCCGCGCGCAAGGTGAAGCCCATGCCATAGCCGCCGATCAGGATGCGCGGGGCAGGCCGGTGAGTCAGGCGGTCGATGGTCTGGACCGCCAGCGCTTCCTCGGAGCCACGCATCCGGGTGCTCATCAGCTCATCGCGCTGGAGCAGGATCATGAACTCGTCGCCGCGCTTGTAGAGGCGGATTTCCACCCCGCCGGGGACGTGGGCGGTGCCGAGATGGATCATCGGGTTCATGATGCTTCGAGCTCCAATGCGCGCAGGGGATTGCCGATCAAGCCGCTGACCATCGCCGCCTGGATCCAGGTCGCCGGCCACAATCGCGACAGCGGCCCGACCAGCCGGTCGCGCAGCCACGGGATGACCCGGCTGTCGGACTGATAGACCGGGGTGAACAGCGCCGTCAGCGCCTCGCTGGCCAGTGCGTGCAGGGCGTCGTCAAGACCCGCAACGGCCTTGGCGTAGCCTTGCAGCTCGATCTGCAGCGCATGCTGCTCAAGCACCGGCGCGTGAATGGTTTGCGGGTCAACGTCTTCGTCGACCGCCACCACCTTCCACGCCGGCAGGGCGTCTTCAGCCAACGGCCAGGCGCGATCGGTGTACACGCGCACACCGGCCAGGCTCAGCCCGGTGATGCGCGTGGCGATCGCGTTGACGACCTGGGCGGCTGCGAGCGGCAAGGGTCAGCCCTCGCTGCTGCGCGAGCGGCGCCGCGCCGGCTCAGGTGCGGCCTGGGGCGCTGGCGCCTCGGCCGCACCGCTGCCGTGCGCTGTTGCCGCCACTGCCGCACCGCAGGCCAGCAGCGCCGGGGCAGCCTCGTCCGGCACGTCGAAGCTCTCGCCCGGTGCGATGAGCTTGCCGTCGTGCTGGATCGGGTCAACCGCGACGAGCCGGGCCACGATCACGCCACCGCGTTGGTGATGAGGTAGCCGGCAGATGCCGAAGCCAGCACCGGCGCTTCGGCCCGCGTGACCGGAAACAGCCAGCTCTTGGCGTTGCGGTCGTAGTAGGCTTCCTCGGCCAGCGGGTAGCCCTGCAGCGTGTAGGTGTAGCCGTAGGTCGGCGCGCCCATGTCGCCCACGCTGGCGGTTTCGGTGTAGGCAATCACCACGTCTTTGCCCCACACGTCGCTGAACACACCGGCGTCGCTGGCGTAGATGGCGTCACCCACCAAAACGCGGTCGACGCCGAACAGCGCGGCCAGAATTTCGGCGGTGGCCACGTCGCGGCCGGTGTACTTCATGCGGTCCACCACGATCGGGTGTTGGCGCAGCTTGCTCATCACCGCCGCACCCATCACCACCGTGTTCGGGCGCTTGCCGGTGGCGGCGCGCACCGCTTCTTTGGCGGTTTCGATGTTCTGGATCGGCTGGCTTGTGCCCGTGAAATCGCTCCACTGGCCGGTGCCAGACAGCGTGACCTTGTTGCCCGCTCCGTAGCTGGCGGCGGTGCGTGCAATGTCGGCCGCCTGCTTTTCCAGGCGCAGCGCCATGATGGCGCTCACCTTGCGGATGGCCATGGCCGCATGGTCGATGCTGGCGCTGTTCGCACCCTCTTGCATCACCTCGATGGGCACTTGCCCTTCCAGGCCGTAGTCGACCAGGGCATAGGTGCTGCCGCTGTAGCCGAACTGCACGCGCTTGGTGTTTTCACCCGGCGCGCGCTGGCTGCCGTACAGCATGAAGTCTTCTTTGCCGAACGTGATGATGTTGCCGCCGCGCAGGGCGACGGGCACGGCCGGGAACAGGGCGCCAGCGACCATCTCGCTGTTCATGTAGCCCTGGGCAATGGTGGTCAGGATCGGGTCGACGATCCGTGCACCGGCGGGGGTCATTTGGGGCATGTTGGGTTACTCCGAAGTGGGGGTGTGTGGACGGGTCAGTTCGGGATGAGCAGGATCTCGACCTGATCGCCCGCGCCCGCGGCGGCGGTGAGAGCCACGCCGATCGACACACCGGCCGACTTGGTGACCACTTGGGTGGCCGACGCCACCTCGACGAGCGCGCCGACGGCAATGGCCGCCGAGGCAATGGCGATGGTGGTGCCCAGCGCCGTGACAGGCACGCGCTGGCCGGACACGCCGGCCGTCTGGGCAATGCCAACCGCACGGCCTGCGGCGGTAGCGGCCACACCGGCCGCAGTGACGGGCGCGTACTGCGCCACGGTGCCGGTGAGCGCCACACCGATTTGAAGAACGCTGATTGCTGCGACGGCCATGGCTTACGCTCCTTGGTGCTGAATTGCTTTGACGGCCGTCACGTAGTCCGTGCCGGGGTGGGCTGCCATGTAGGATTTCGCCTTGGCATCGATCTGGGTTTTGCTGTCCGATGCCTGGGGCAGCGGGTCAGCCACGGCCACCGGCACCGGTTGCGGCGCCTCGCTGGCCAGTGCGGCGGCGTTGGCGCTGCGCAGGCCGCGTTCGGCGGCGTTCACGGCCATGGCGGCGTCGCCCGGCGTGCTTTTGCCGTCGAATTTCAGCTTGCCGATCAGCGCCTCGTGGCCGGGGATGAGTTGGGCCTCGACGGCCTGGATGCGCTCGCGCTCGGCGGCGGCGCCTTCGGCGAGCAGGTTCGCCACGATGTCGGGCGAGTCTTGCTCGATCTGTGCTCGGGTCAGCGGCATGTCTGTCGCTCCTTGGGAGGTTGGTTTCATGGGGCGCGCGGCACCGGCGCTGCGTTGGTCGTTGAGCTGGGCAATCAGGGCGTCGAGCGTGGAAACACCGTCCACGAGCCCGGCTTGAACTGCCTGCTCACCGATGAAGACACGACCGTCGGCCATGTCTTTGAGAACCTGCTGTTCGCTCACGCCGCGCTGGGTGGCGATGGCTTTGACGAACAGGGAATAGGTGTAGTCCACCTGGTCTTGAATCGTCGCGCGGCCTGTTTCAGTGAGCGGCGCATACTGGCTGGCCGCGCGCTTGAACTTGCCGGCAAACACCTCAGTGGTCTTGATGCCGCGCTGCGCTTCGGCGCCCGACACGTCCACATGCGTGGCCACCACGCCGATCGACCCCACCGTGGTGGTGCCGTCGGCGATGAACACCTGCTGCGCAGCAGAACCAATCCAGTACGCGGCCGACGCCATGGTGCCGCTCGCCAGCGTGACGATGGGCTTGCTGTTGCGCGCGGCCAGCACCACATCAGCCAGCGCTTGCGTGCCGTCCACCGTGCCGCCCGGGCTGTCGACGGCAAGAATGATCGAGTGCACCTGCGGGTCGGCCAACGCGGCGCGCAGGTCGCGCGCGGCGAGCTCGGTGCTGGTGCCACCCGACACCTGCATGAGCAGGTTCGCGCGCTTTGCAATCACGCCCTCGATGGGCAGCACCGCCACGCCGTCTTGAATCGTGTAGCCCTTGGGCTCATTCGCGAGCGGCCGGCCGATGCGCTGCTCAACGCCTGCAATGTCGATCTTTTCACCACGCAGGTGCGTGGCGTAGATGGCCTGGATTTCCAGCAACTTCGCGGGCTCGATGGCCCAGGGCGAGGTGAGTACGTCGAGGAGTTTCATGCGCTGCGCGTCAGTTGCAGCGCACTCTAGGCTGCGCACTGTCTCAAAATAACGGATGTTTTGAGACGACCGCTGCCCCACCCGTCACCCCGGCGAAAGCCGGGGCCCACTGCTTCCGATGCGCGTCCGCCTACACCCGCACCAACCGCAACAACTTCAAAGCCCCATCATTGATCGGCAACACCGCCCGCACCTGGAAACTCCGCGCCCCTGAGGCGAACGCGATGGCCAGGGTGTCGCCCTCGGTGATCGCGGGCCACTGCGCCACCGGGCACAGTGCCGCGGGGCCGCTGACCTCGACGCCGAACTCTTCAGCGACCGCGCCGTTTTCGTCGTAGATCAGCGTGCCAGACACCGCAGCGAACGTCGCTGTTTCCGCAAAGTCGCTGGTGTTGAAAAACGCCGTGAAGTCTTCCGTCATGCTCATGGTGTGGCCCCGCTTGGTGTGGTGTACCGCGCCGCTCAGCCGTGCGGCCGGCGGCTGGCGATGAATCGATACTCGGCCAGCGCACGCATGGCGGCGAGCTGTTGGTCGGCCTGTGCCCAGCCGGTGCGCAGGGTTTGCGCACTCAGCGACGGGGCGGCCAGGCCGGCATGCGCTGGCGCGGTAGCAGCGCGTTGACTGCTGGCAGCGCCCCGCAGACGGGCCCCGGCCGAAGCCGAGGTGACGACGTGCCGCGCCGGCTCGCGCAGCGTGCGCTGCTTGCGCGTTGGCTGCCGGAAGGCAAAGCCCCCGCCAATGGGTTCTGGCGCCGCAACACCGCCAGCGGTACCGGTGGCGGCAGCGCGCAGGCCCGCGCTGGCGGTAGCGCTGGTGGTCACGCCACTGGGCGTACTCGGCGTGGTGGCAGCGTCTGCGCGCGGGCCGGCGGCGGTTGCGGCAGTGGCGCTGGCCTGTTTGGTGCTGGCATCTTCTGCACGCGGCCCCGCAGACGCGGCGGCGCTGGCGCTGGCGCGCTTGGTGCCGGTGTCATCGGCACGCAGACCGGCAGACGCCGCCACGGCCGCGCTGGCACGCTTGGTGCCGGCATCGTCAGCACGTGGCGCCGCGCGTGCGGTGGCGGGTGAGGTCGCCGCCTTGGTAGAGGTGTCTGCAGCGCGCAAGCCGCCGTTTGCCGCTTCGCCCAGCGTCAGCGCTTTGGCGGCGGTGTTGCTGCTGCGCCCGCCCGCCACAGCTGCCGCCGAGGTGGTGACCCCCGTGGTCTGCACGGCAACCGCAGCGCCGCCCACCCCTGCGCGGGTTTCGGCCGCCGTCGTGATGGCTTTGGCAGTGGCATCAGCCGCCAGCACTGCCCCCCTTGAGGCAGCCCCAAAAGCCACGCTTTTAGCGGGGCCCGCGGCCCATTGCGGGAATCCCGAGCCGGGCGGTGTGAACGTCGCGCTGTATCTCGCCACGCCGTTGGTGATGCGCACCTCGTCGACGGAACCCGTCAGCGGCTGAACGCCCAAGGGATGCAGGCCGATTCGAATGGCTGTCGGGTCGTACGCCCCGGCGGGCGCCCCGCCACTGGACCATGTGGCGCTTTGCAGCACCCCAGCAACAAAGAGTGTGTGCACGCCACTCGCGCGCACCCAGGCAATGTGCACCCACGTGGTGGATGGCAGCGCGCTGTCGCTGAATGCCCGCGTGAGCGTGCTGTCGCTCAGCCCCAACTTGTTCGGGTTGGTCGGGTCCGTCGACGCTCGGCGGTAGAGGTACTGTGTATCGGCGTCAGCGGTCAGCCGCAGCGCAATAATGGCCTGGTCGACGGCGATGGCGGCAATGTTGACCCATAGTTCAACGGTGAAGTCACCCGTGCCGATGTTGAAGTCTGGCGTGTCGGCACACTGGAGGTAGTCTCCCGTGCCGTCAAACAGTGCGGCGCGCGTGCCGTACTTGACCACGGCGGTATCCACCTGCGCGTCGCCGTTGGCTGTAACGGTGCGCGCAGACAGGCTGCGGTCAATAAATGCGGCGCTGGCATCGACGCCGGTTTCCATGTCGAGCAGCAGCACGACATTCGACCAGTACAGATCGCCGACGCCATCCCCAGCGCGCGCTATCGCTGCAGCTCGGCCATCGGCCGTGACACTCGCCGCCTTCCCTGTTTTGACCGCAGCAATGGCGGCGCTACGCGTTGCGGCCGGACTGGTCAGCGCCTTGACCGCTTGCGCGACAGCGGTGAGGCCGCCACGCACAGCGGCCGGATGGGTAACCCCGCCGGCTGCATCGCCCAGCGGCAGAAACGGGTCACCGAGCCGAACGCTGGCGATCCAGTTTCTGCGCTTGCGCCCCCCGCCAATTCGGCGCGGCATGGCCGTCTACCCCCGAACGGTCGAAAACTCGCCGGTGTACGTGGTGGCGGTCGTTGCCGACTTGCAGACCTCGAGCAGCGCCAGGCACGCGTCGTCGAAGATGCGGCGCAGGTTCACGCTGGTGGTGAGGCCGTCTTTCTCGCACACGAAATTGGCGATGCCACACGGCATCCACGCGATTGGGTGGCCGATCGTGAAGTCAACCGCGCCGGTGGCTACCGATGCGCTGCATTGCATCTGGTCCAGTTGCTGAATCCCCCTGTCGCCGGATGCCAGCGGGCAGAACCACGAACCGGCAGGTTGATCGAGCCGGTTGACGATATTGCCCGAGTTCCCGGTGACGCTGGGCAACGTTGCCCCGGCCGTGCCACCCTGGTCCGTGTAGGTGCAAACGGTCCAGTTGTGCGCCGTCGCGGCGAGGGCCGTGCGGCACTCGATCATCAGGAAATTGCCTTCAGCCGAATCGGCGGCGCCGCCAGTGGTGCTCTGATAGAGCGTCGGCACACCCGTAACCGCTTCCGTTGCCGTGCTGGCCATCGTCTTGGTGACGCTGAAAATCCGGTCGTAAAGCAGCAGGTTCATGCCGGCCACCGACGCGATGGGGTTGCCGAACAGGAAATGCTGCGTGCCGCTCGACGGGTTGTCGAACACCCACGAACCCGTGGTGGCATCGGTGGGCACCGTGCCGCCAGGCGCTGCGGCTGCGGCTGCGCCGGCAGCGGGCATCGAACCCACAAACCACAGTGTGTTCGTGGCGTTCACCACGCCCGTGGTGCCGGCTTTGACCCATGAAAAATGCCGATCGCCGCCCGCGAATATGGCCGCGATCGCACCATCAAAGGAGGTGATGGCGCCGCGCTGCCGTTGGCCGATGCGCGTGCCCGCCAGGCGCGCCCGGTCGCGCCGCCGCAGCTTCGCGAAAATCTGCTCGGCGCGTTCGGCTGCAGACAGTTCGCCGCCGACATCCATGCGGCCCACGAAATCGCCATCCCGGGTCGCCCACACGCCGCCCGGCACGCCCTGCACGGGAATCGGCGGGCCGTACCATTTCGCGGTGTCGTTGCACATCGCGTGGCTGACGCGCGCCACCGCGTCGGCGCCGAGCCAGCGCTCGAGGCGGCCTGAGTGCGTGGAGCGGTGTTGAAGCAGGTGCATGGCGTGCCGCCTAGGCGTCGAGCCGGATGGTGTGCGGGCTCACGGCCAGCGTGCCCTGCGCTCCGAACGTTTCCTCAACGATCACCGCCATGACGCACTTGCGGCCAGGCTCAGTGGTGAGGTCGATGGCCGCACCGCCGGCGGTGGCGCCGACCTGAAACGTGTCGGTCGTGACGGTCGGGCGCACGAAGTAGACGGTGCCCTCGGTCAGCCCGCCTGGCGTGGTGTCGCCATAGAACGCAATCTTCTGGTCGGCCACCAGGCCGTGCGCCGGGATCTTGACGGTGTTGGCAGTGAGGTCGACGCTGAATTCCTGCTCGGTGCCGCCGTTGGCGATCATGCCCAGGAAGTTGCCGGCCGTCACCGCGTCCCACATGCCGATCCAGCGCACCGTGGTGGCGGCTGGAATGTCAAATGTGGGCGTGTTGCTCGCCGTGCGAATTTCGCTCGCCGCCGCGCCGTAGGTGACGCTTTTGCGCGCGTAGGCAGGCGTGCCGCCCGTGACCTCATTGGTGCCGGTGGAGGAATAGGCGGTATGCGCCGACAAGTGGGTGCCGGTGAAGCCGCCGAGCATGGCGTTGCGGGCTGCGGTGGTGAATGACATGGCTGGCGCTTCCTTCTGTTCAGTGCTGTTCGGTTCAGTGCGGTTCAGTTCACGGGCACGACGCGCTTGATGCTTTGAATGTGCCCGCGCTCGTCGTGCTCGATGATTTCGTCATACACCTCGGTCTTGGGCATGCTGAGGTTGATTTCCGGCGCCTCGACCTGCACGCTGATGGCCGGCGGCTGCACGGTCACGTTCACGTCGGGCGGCTTGGCCGGGTTGTTGAAGTGCCACGCCATCGCGTTCTTGAGCGCGGCGTCGGCCTGGTCATTGGCGGTTTCTTCGGGCGTGGCCTCGGGTGGGGGCGGCGGCGCCATCACCACGGGTTCGGGCGGCGCCAGGCCTGGGTGCTCGAGGCCCGCTTCTTTGCGTGCCTCGGTTTCCTTCAGGGTCTGGCGGTGTTTGGTTTCCCAGTCGACACCATCGTGCAGAATGCTTTCGGCCTGCAGCGTGCTGATGCCCAGTTCCACCCGCGCGCGGGCGGCGTCGACTTCCTTGCCGGGGTCGATCGATCCAGGCCCGTCGCCCACCCATTGGCAGCCTGACCAGGCGTGGCGCGACACGTCGTCGGCAAAGAAGCCCGGCGCGGCAATGCGCCCTGCGGCCACCTCTTCACTGAGCCAGAGCTCGTACACCGGCTGGCACATGTGGGTAGCCAGCCAGTCGCGCCAGCCGTGGAAGAAGCGCCAGGCCATCAGCAGCGCGCCGCGTGCGGCGCTGTAGCTGCTTTGGTAGTGCATCACCAGCACTTCGTAGGGGATGCCCAACGCCATGCCGATCTGGCGCACGCACGACGTCACGAACGGGTCAAACTGCGCGTTCGGGCGGCCGGGGTTGCTGGTTTCGATGCTCTCGCCAGGCAGCAGGTTGACGGCCTTGCCCGATTCGAGCGCGCCGCTCCAATTCTTCGACCCGTCGACAATGGCCGCTTGGGCATCTTCGGCAAACAGGTCTTGAAACGCCGTTGGGTCCATCTTCACGAACACGCTGAACAGGCCGGAGGTAACTGCGGCTTGCAGTTCGGCGTCGGTGTAGCGGGCCAGCTGTTTCAGCGGCTCGATGACGGGTGCCAGGATGGGCACACCGCGCCGCAGCCCCGGGCGCAGCTGGCGGAACAGGTGCAGCACGTTGCGCCGGCCGGTGCTGCTGCCGCGTGCGGCCACGCGCGTCCAGGTGATGCTGGCGGTGTTGCGTGCATCACCTGGGTGCTGGCTGGCCACATGGTAGGCAATGGCCTCGCCGGTGACCGGGCTGTGCTCAATGCCGGCCGTGAGCGTGGCGGTGTCTTGCTTGCGGTCGGGGTTGCAGACGAGGTCCGCCTCGATCACCTGCAGCGCCAGGCGCGGTTCGCCGCCGCCCGAGCGCGCCACGCGCGGGGTCAGCACGAAGGTGTCGCCACTGACCAGGGCGCCGCGAAGCCCCAGGTCTTGCAGGCCGTAGAAGTTCTGGAAGCGCGCGAGGTCACAGTCCGCACACTCGGCCCAGGCTTTGAAGCGGCGCCGAACGTCGAGCTGCCACTGCGCGGCCTGGTCTTCGTCGAGCCCCAGGTATTCGGCGTCGACCTGCGGGTTGCACGACAGGCCGGTGCCCACGGCGTGCGCGGCGGTGGTGTTGATGACGCCGGCCGCAATGGGCGCATTGCGCTCGAGGTCGCGCGAGCGCTGGCGCAGCATGGGCAGGTCGACGATGACATCGCGGTCGGGCGAGCCGGCCTGCGTGGTCCACGCGGCGAGCGCCGCACGGTCGATGCGCGCGCCGGTGTAGCCGCCGGCAATGGCCAGCATGCCGCGCGCCTGCAGGCGGCGCATGGCGAGCTGCGGCGCCACGTAGGCCAGCGCCTTGTCGAGCAGGTTCTGCGGCGCCAGGCGGGGCGGGGCGGCGGGTTTGGCCATCGGTCAGGCGCGCGCTGGTGTGGGCAGGTTGGCGACGCGCATGGCTCAGCCGGCCGGAACGATGGTGCGGGCCCGGCTGGCGCCCGTGGCAGACGCCGCCAAGGTGGTGGCGCGGCCATTCCAGATTTCAATTCCCTTCTGAATCTCGGCGAGGTTCGCGCGCGTCAGCTTGCGCCCGGCAATCTCGTAGGATTGCCCCGACAAAACCGCCGTTTCGGCAGCAAGATAGGCAGCAAGCTGAGCCTCAGCCTGCGCAAGTGAAATTCCGGCCATGCAGGTGCGCTCCTGTGCGGAGGCACTCTAAGCATCGCGGTGTCTCAAAATAACGGATGTTTTGAGACGACGGGCCGGCAGGCCGACCAGCGCCCCTCACGCCGCGCCCATCTTGTCGATGGCGCGTTTGAGGTAGATGACCTGGTCCAACGTTTCTTCGTAGGCGTGCTGCAGCCAGGCGCGCAGCGGCAGCGGGTTGTCGGCCACGGTGGTGCCGTACTTGGCAATACCCATGGCCTGGCGGCGCGCAATGTCGGCGCAGACTGCGGCTTCGGTGCCGACGGGCGTGTATTCGCTCATGGGGGTGGACCCTTCTTCATCAATCGGTAGAGCGTGGCGCGGCTGATGCCGTGCTCGCGCGTGACCTCATCGGTCGACATTTGGGTAAGTCCAGCCTGGTACGCCCGCCGCGCAACTTCTGGCGCAATGGGGGGCCGCCCCGGCGCCGCAGCCTCAGTTTTCGGCATCTGGTACCTGGCACCCCCGAAGAGCACACGAAACCCTGGCATCAACGCATCCGCTTTCGCCTCGATCACCTGCCGCGGGCAATCTTTGAGCTCGCTGGTCAGAGTGGCCACGACGATGTAGCGGAACACGTCGTCGTGCTTCATCCGCGCCGCTCCCCGGCCCGGCGCATACCGGACAGCGTGATACGCCCGCCCAACAGCGTGGGCGGTGGCGGTGGTGCGTCTGCGGGCTGGTGCGCCGGCCGCGCTTGCAGTTCGGCGGGTGCTTCGCCTTCTGCGGTGTCGAAAAGATCGCCCTCGAACGACACCTCAAGCCGCTGCCACATGCGGTCGGTGTAGCGGTGCAGGTCCATGGCGTGGGCAGCGAAGATGGCGTAGACGGTGCAATCTAGCTTTTCGTTGCGCACGCCGTTGGGCTTCACCCACCGGTAGCGCTCGCCACTGTGGGTGCGCACCGGCACGCGGCTTTCCGCAGTGATCTGCCGGAAGAAGTCGGCCGACAGTTCTTTGCTGAGGTGCACGTAGCCGGGCCCGGGCTTTTGCACCTTGAACCGGCCGTGCAGCAGGTCTTTGGCGGTGTCGGTGCCCACATGCCACAGGCGCACGCCGCGCGGCACGATCTTGCCGCGCACGTTCACGTCTTGCAGGCTGCTCTTGCCCTTGACGGGCTTGCCGTCGATGCTGTCTCCCTTGACGGCAAAGAAGTTGTTCCGCGCGTGGCTGCGCACGAAGTTGTACGCCTGGTGGGTGTAGTGGCCGCCGGTGTCAATGGCGGTGGCCTTGATCTTCATCGGAATGCCGCAGGCGTGCTTCACCGGGCTTTCGAGGTAGGGCAGCAGTTTCTCGTCCCACTCGCGTTCGTCGGCCGGGTTGCCGTGGATGACCATGTCGTCAACGACCCACGCTTCTTCGCCGCGGCCCCAGGCCCAGATGACGACTTCCCAGCGGTCGCCCTGCACATCGACGCCGGCCGTGAGCACAACGCCGCCACGCGGCACGACGCGCAGTTTGTAGTTGCCCTCAGTCTCGGCGCGCTTTTCGAGTGCGGTGGCGTCGGTGCGCTCGAGCTCGACCTCGTAGGTTTCCCCGCGCGTAGTGTTGATGAAGGTCTTGAGGTCGGAGTCATCGCCCTGTTTGGCTTTGCGCGCGGCGGCCAGGAAGTCACCGACGATGGAGGTCCACGCGGCTTGCGGGCTGTAGGCCGTCCAGGTGAAGAACGCGATGTGGCGCGGCGGCGGCACTTCCTGGCCGTCAGGAGTGCGAAACTTCAGCGTGGTCGGGTCGGTTTCATCGATCCACAGGCCGGTGTCGCTTTTCCAGCGGCCTTGCCAGTTGGCCAGGTATTCGGCCTGGGTGATGAGGGCGCCGCAGTGCAGGCACAGGTGGGCGGCGGTGGACGGGTCGTTGTCGCGCCACTTCATGCCGTGCGCCGCGCCCTTGCCGCCCCACTCGAGCGTATGTTCTTCCGCGCAATGCGGGCAGCGGATGAAGTAGCGCATGCGCTCGTCAGCTTCGGCTTCGCGCGACTCGATGAGGCTGAAGCCCTTGAGCTTGGGCGTGCTGCCGGCCACCGACTTGGGGAAGGTGGCGCCTTCGATGCGCTTGTCGCCCAGCTTGAAGGGGCTGCCCTCTTTTTCGATGTCGGTGTCGAAGCCGTCGGCCTCGTCGTAATACACCGTGTCGACGGTGATGCGCCGATAGTTCTTCGCCGCCTTGCCGCCACGGAGGTGCAGCAGGCAGCCGATGAAGCGCTTCTTCTTCATCGTGTTGTCTTTACTCTTGCGGTTGACCTTGGGGAACACGCGGCGCATGGCTTTGATGTCGCGCAGCGCGGGCTCAAGCTCGGTGGTGGTGAAGTCGTCGCGGTCTTCGTCGGTGGGCTGGTAGACCACCTGGTTGCGCCGCTTGTGCTCGGCCATGTAGCACACCGCGCCGAGGAAAATCTTGGTGTAACCGGTGCGGGCCGACTTGCGCCAGGTGACGGCCTCGATGCCGTCGTGCCCGATGCAATCGGCAATGGCCACCTGGAACGGGTAGAAGGTCCACGCGCCTTTTTCGTAGCTGCTTTCCTCGCTGAGGTAGAAGTGCTGCTCCATCCAGGTCGACAAGCGCATCGGTGCGGGAACCTCGAGCGGCGCCAGGCCACGCCGGGCGCAGCGGTTGAGCTCGGCGCGCACGTCATCTTCGACGTGCAGCATGCGGGCCAGCTCGGCGTGGTCCATGCTCAGGCCGCAGCCGCCTCGAGTTCGTCTTCGTCGCCTTCGTCGTGCTCGGCGTCTTCAAGCGACACCGCCGCCGCGCGCGCGCGAATTTTGAACAACTCCTCGTCGATGATCGCCAGCACGCTGGCCGGCACGTCGGGCAGCCGGCGCTTGATGCGCGGGATCAGCCCATTGAGCGTACTGGCCACATCGCCGGCCAGCTTGCCCAGCACCACCTCGAGCGTTGCGATCGGCGCCACCTCGCGCCGGCTCTGCGCGTTTTCCATCGCCACGCGATCGGCCTGTTCACGCGCCAGGCGGGCGCGCTCGCGTGCCAGTTCGCCGTCAGCACTGCGGCCGGCGGCTTGCTCGCGCAGGTGATGGCAGTAGCTCAGCAGCCATTCGCCCAGCGCAGCACCTTCCACCAGCACGCCCGCGCGCAACTGTTCGCTGACGGCCTGCTGGCTGATGCCAACCAGCACGCCGAAGCGCTCCTGGCTCACCGCCTCAGTCAACCACCCCGGCAACACCTCATCCGCCATCACAACCCCCTAAGCAATCGCACAAAACTAGAGACCTTTCGAGCCGCTTCGCCCCCGTGGTGGTGTTACCTCGGGAAGGACCCATCAGTTATTGCCTCGATTGAATCTGTTGGTGTAGAACCGTGCTTCGCGCTCAAACACTGCCGCGAACTTGGCCTTCAGCGTTGCGACGACGACTGCATTGATGCGTCTGGTGTTGAACATCTGCCCAACGTCAATGACCTGCACCGGCTCAATGGGCAAGCGTGCCTTGCCGGTGCGCCGGAACACGGTGCGGCCCTTGTTGCCGATGAATGCACCCTTGAGCGGCTTGCTCGACCCAATGCGTTTGACCTTCACGAATAGCTGATTGAGTGTTCCATCCTTGCGCCGCCTCTTAGCCTGCGCAAGACTGACGCTTCGCTCCACAAACCCGATGATGTTCGCCGAGCGCTTGCGGTCTGACCCACCTCGCAGACTGCCCTCGATTGAGAACAGCCCACCCTTCTTGCTGGCCCGAACCACACGCAGCCGCTCGCGCACATACGCAGCCTTGACATTGAACTCAGCCGTGATGCCGCGCACCATCGCCGTCTTGGCCTGGTCGAGCGTCTTGTTGATCGCACTTGTGAGGGCCGCGCCGCGCACCCCTTCGTGCAGCCTTTCAATTGAGCGCTGCACATCAGGGAAGTTTGTCGTGATGCTGTTCAGCATGCTCAGTCCATTCCCTTGCCCGCCGACCCGCGTGACGACACCTTTCGAAACGGGGTGTGCCCCTCCCAATCGGCGAACTGTTGATATTCCCCGCTGAACCACAGGTTGATCGACCCAGGCGCGCCGTTGCGCTGCACGATTTCCAATTGCGCGTGGTTGCGCCAATCCTCGGTGTGCTGCCCCAACGGGTGCGCGAACTCGCGATACAGCAGCGCGATCACATCGGCGGCGGCCTCAATCGCGCCACTGTCGCGCAGGTCGGTCATCACGGGTGGGCCATGCCGCTTGTCGGCCTCACGGCTCATCGCCGAGAGAAGAATCACCGCCACCTTGAATTCGCCCGCCAGTGCCTTCAGGCCATTGGCAATGCGGTCGAGTTCGCTGTTGCGGTTGTCGCCCTCGCCGCTCATCAGTTGCAGGAAGTCGACGATCACCACATCGATCGTGGCCATGCGCTTGGCGGCCATCAGCTTGCGGCGCACGTCACCCAACGTCAGCGCGCGCTGGTCGTCGATCACCATCGACATCGCCTTCATGCGCTCGATGGCGTCACTCATGCGCGCCCAGTGGTCTTGCGTCATCTCGGCCGGCTGGCGCAGCGCGGCCAGGTTGATCGAGCCCATCGCCGCCGTGTTGCGAGCGATCAGCTCATTCGCCGGCATCTCCTGGCTGCACATCAGCACGCCGTAGCGCTGCGCCATGTTGCGCGCCAGGGTCAGCACCAGCGCCGTCTTGCCCATCTTCGGCCGCCCGCCGATCACCATCAGCTCGCCCTCGCGCAGGCCACCGGCCAAGATCTTGTCCAGCGCCTTCAGGCCCGTCTGAATGCAGCGCGTGCGCCCTTCCGCCTCATCCGACAGCCGCGCCACGAACTCGACAATCGCCGCTTGCAGCATCACCGATTCGCGCGCCGCCGAACCGTCCGCCACGCGCGCCAGTGACGTCATCGCCCCGTCGATCTTCTGCGCCAATGTGCGCTTCGGGTCGGGTGCCGCCACGCTCAGCGCTTGGCCGATCTGCATCAGCGCACGCTCGTTCGCCCGCTCCCGCACGATCTGCGCGTAGGTGCGAATGCCCGCCGAGCTGGGCACCGATGTGCAAAACGAATTCAACACCGCCATGCTGTGGCCGCTGGCTTCGGCCACCGTGATCACGTCGGCCGTCTTGTGCGCCAGCACCAGCCCGCGGATCGCGCCGTAGATCGACCGGTGCATCGCGTCGAAAAAATCCTCCACGCGCAGCACTTCGGCAATGCGGTCGAGCGCCGAGTTGTCCAGCATCACCGCGCCCAGCACCGCCTGCTCCGCCTCCACGCTGTGCGGCGGCTCGGCCATGCTCTCCAACTCGTCGCGAGCGCTCATGCAGCGTGCCTGCCGACCTGCTTCGCTGCGGCCAGTTGCTGCATGGCGCCCATGCGCATCAACGCCGCCGCCCCGGCCGCGCGGGCAGCCTCAGCGCGGTCTTCCGCGTCTGCCCCTGCAGGCTCATCCCCTGCCGACCGAACCGCAGCGCAATCCGCCACCGCCGAAGCCACAGGCACCGAAGCCGGCCGCCCATCGCCAGCCGAAGCCTGCGCAAGCCGCTGCTCAGCCGCGCGCGCCGCCTGCGCCTGCAAGCCCTGCGTCGACAATTCCGCCGCCTGCCCCGGCTTGATGAACCACAGGCGGTACCAGTTGCCCTCCACCGAGTTGCGCAGCGTCATCGGCCAGTCGCGCTGCATCTTGCCCGCCTCCCTGCGGCGCCGCTTGAACAGCCACCAGTGCAGCGCCAGGATGTCTTCGCTGATGCCCACTTCGGCACAGTACGCGAACACCGGGTCACTCTCGGGCACCGGCTTGCAGCCAGCCGCACGGCATTGCGCCAGCCAGGCCATCAGCGACTGCAAAGGTTTTGATCCGCGTGTCCGCTTTTCAGACACTGCATTTGAAGCGCTGTTGCTTTCATGACACACCGCTAAGGCGTTTCCCCCCTTGGGGGGTAAGGGGGGTATATCTCTTATCCTGGTTATATAGGCCCCTGAACTGAGTGCAGGGTTTCGGCCTTTTTCGGCGCTTGCTAAACCCTGAACTGAGTGCAGGGTTTGTGCTGTTGAGTGCAGGGTTTCGTTGTTTTCTAAACACGGAACTGAGTGCAGGGTTTCGACTTCCTGTCGCGCGGACGCACCAGAAAGAGGCGCAGAACCCGGAGCCACCAGAACCCCGCTCGCCACCCAATCCGGGCTGATGCGATACAGGCTCACCTGCCCGCGCCCGCCGTCACTGGCCGACACCACCTGCAGCCAGCCCATCGCCACCATGTTCTGCAGCTGCAGCCGAACGCCGCGTTCCGACTGGCGCGTCTTGCGCGCCAGGTCCACCACCGAACGGTGGCGCAGCAGCGTGCCGTCATCGTCGGCCTTGTCGGCCAACGCCAGCGCCAGCAGCATCTCGCCCGGGCGCGCCGATCGGCCCGTGCCGCACGGGTAGCGCTCGAACACCAGGCTCATCAACATCACGCTCATGGCGTCACCTTTCCAGCCCGCAAACTACCGAAAACAACGGGGCAAACCCGCACCTCAGATTCGCGCATCGCTTTGCATCGCATTGTTTTCGGGGCACGTCGGGCAGGCCACGCCTACGCTTTGCGCATGGCCGAAGCAATGCCGCTCCAGCACCAGGCGCACGTAGTCGGAAAGCGCGCGGTCATCCCGCGCAGCCAGCCGCATCAGCGCCTGTTCGAGCGGCTCACCCACCCGCATCGGCGGCAGCGTGGCCGTGCATTTGTCGTTCTTGGCCATCGTCGGGCCCTCCCATCAGAAACACCAAAAAAATCGCGCCTTTGGCCGCGAAGCCGAAGGCGCGCAAACTCACCCGGCTGGGCGAGAGGAGAACAGGGTTTTCACTCGCCCACAATGTGTGCAAACGTACAGACCCCCGGGCGCAGAGCCTCGCAAAATGGGGCGCCGCGAATTTGCGCTCGTTGCCATCACACGGCGCAAAAAAAACGACCCTTTCCGGGGCCGGATACGCGCACCATCGAGTCACGCCGCATTGCGCACCTCATCCAGCGCGCCGGGCTGGGTCACGGGTTCGGGCACGTCGGGCGCGCCATCGGCGCCGATCAGCTCGGGCCAGATGCGGTGCCAGTCGGTGGGACGCAAGTCCCAGCGCATGACCAGGTACCCACACGCTCTCTCGATGTCTGCACAACGCTCAGGCGGGGCCGGGCGAGCCCCGACAGCAATCTGCGACAAAAACGCCGGTGCGATTCCGGCAGCGGCAGCGGTAGCCGACTGCCGGCCACGTTCTGCCGCGAGGTATTCGATGAGCAACATGAGGCACCAAGAATAGCACCGCTATGTGCGCACGGCAATAGCTACGCTGTATTTAGGCTGCCATAGCATTGCTTATGGCGTCGATTCCGTCACAGATCAAAGCCGTCGAAGCTGCGGCATTGCGTGCCGCTTACGAGGCATCTACCGAACGCACGCACGGGCGCTTCGCCAAAGACGCCGGTTTCAGCAGTGGGGCGATGGTGTGGCAGTATCTAAGCGGGCATCGCCCACTGAACCTTCATGCCGCCGCGCTGTTCGCCAAGGGCCTGAATGTGCCAGTGCGCAGCTTCAGTGCACGGCTCGACCTTGAATTCCGAGAAATTGCTCGGGCAGTGCACGGCGCCCCGCCCACCCCACCACACCCGATCGGGCTCCAAGCGCGCGAGACAATACGCCCTTCTGAGGACTGGCCGTTTCCAGCTGTCGACGCGCGCAAAATACGGATGCTCGCCATGCAAGACTTGATGCGCATCGAAGGTGCGCTGCTGTCCGTGGCCGGGCAACTTGGGCTTGATATTCGACACACCTGAGGCACAGCGCACAATGAAGGCACGCGACGCACTTGCTGTTTCCGTTGCCGGCGTCCTTGGCTCCCTGATTTTGGTCACATGTGTCGGGCGGGTTGTTTTAGAGCGCCCCGGTGAACCAACAGCAGCCACTGGAAAGGACGC
>CALMQI010000104.1 GCA_937871935.1 uncultured Burkholderiales bacterium | reverse complement strand
GCGGCAGCACCACGAGCTTGCCGTCTTGCTCGTAGGTGAGCACGCTGGTGTCGTGAAACACGCTGGCCAGCTTGTCGGCATCACCTTCGCAAAGGCCGTCGAGGTAGGTCTGCACCATCTGCTCGATGGCCTGGCGATCGTTGCTGCTCATGGGGTACCTCCGGGGCGTTGCGTGGGGGGATGCTACTGCGGGGCTGCCCGGCTACGAAGCCCCGCTAGGCTGTGTGGGCCGCTCGAGCCGGCCGGCGTGGCAGCGCACTTTTCAGGCGTACGGCGAGCGGGTGCAAGCGGGGTAGGTCGGCATCGGTCGCCCGGCAGACGCGTCAGTATTCACGCTCGGGTGCCGAAGAGGGGTTGTTGCCAACGGCCACGCGAGCGTCGAATTGGCTGGCTCGCCTGGTGCGCGGCAGCGATCGGCCTGCCGGTGTTCGCGGGCGCGCTGTTCGACCGCTCCGGCAGCTACGCCTCCACGGTGTGGGTGGCCGCGGGGATCAATGTGCTCGACATGCTGGTCGCCGGAAGGCTGCCGGCGCGGTGAGTCGAGCCGTGGCTGACGTGGCCATGCCTGACGAGCCCGCTGCCGACTGACATCACTTCAACCGCGGCGGCCGTCGGTATCACGGTCCGTTACCGCCGATACCGACCAAACTCAACGGGCCTCAGCCGGTTGAGCGGAAGCGGGCTGAGACGGTTCAGCGAGGGCAACATAACGTTGCTTGATCATCTGCCGGCTTGCCTTCGCAGCAGTGAGATGGCTGCGTTGCGGTTCACTCAACGATACGACGGCCCATAGCAATGTGATGGTCGTTGCGATCGCGGCGATGACAGCAACAATGGTGCCTGCGATCGAGGTATCCAAGCTCTTCATATCGCGATCTCACGACCGCTGCGCGCTGTCATGGTTTGATAGCAAGGGATGAACAGCAGACCTGCCACCACAAGCTGGTGGCCAGGCCGATCGTGAAGCGTGGGTTCGTCGGCACCACGGTCTCCCTTCGGTTGCGGTGTGCCGCCACCGTACGCCTCTGGTTGTTGCGACACATCCGACAGAAGTCGCAGATCCGTCAACTCAGCCTTTTGGATGAGACGTAGCACTCGGGCTGGTTCTATAGTGAGCGGGCCTTGGCTATCGAGTTAGGCGCCGCCGGTCAGCAGCAACCACCGCCTAGACCGGGTTCGTTGCGAAGTCCGAGGAACGTGTCACATGCTTGTGCTCATGGTCGATGACCACGTGCTGTTCCTGCAAGGAATGCGAGCGCTATTGGGGTTGCTCGCCCCCGATCTTGAGGTGCACACCGCGTGCAATCAGACAGAGGCACTCGAGCTCGCATCGAGGGCGAGCTATGAGGTGCTGCTTCTCGACTGGAATCTCGCAGGCTGCAAAGGCGACGAGCTGATGAGTGCTCTGAGAGAGGCGGGCTGCGGAGCTAGAGTGGTCGTGATCTCCGGCGAGAGCGACCCCGACAGGATTGGCGAGATGTTCGCTCACGGTATCGCAGGATTTATCCCCAAGACCTACAGCGGCGAGCGCATGCTCGCGGCGCTTGAAACAACTCTGGCGGGCCGGGTCTTCATCCCTGATGAAGTCACCCAACGCATGCGTACTGTTGGGCCGCGGGTGGCGGCGCATCAACTGGCAGCAAGGCTGGATCTGTTGACGCCGCGCCAGCACGACGTGTTCAGAGTCGCGGCGCGTGGTCTTCCCAACAAGCTGATCGCACGCGAGCTGAACATCAGCGAAGCCACGGTAAAGACCCACTTGACAGCGGTCTTTGGCTCGTTGGGCGTCAGCAACCGGACCGAGGCCGCGCTCTTCGCGTCAAGGGTGGGTCTCCATATCGGGTGAGCAACATCATGTGTTCACGCTAACTGCGCCCCACCGCGCTTGATGCCATGTCGACGTCTGCTGAGCCGTTGGGACCGACCAAAGGCCTGCGCTTGGCCCACGAGGCTTGGCAGGTTGTGCATCAAGATCCTTCCCGCTCGATCGAGTTGGCTCGCCAGGGTTTGCTCGCGGCTCTGGAAGCAGCTGATGACGTCGGCGCAGCATGGGCACGACTGTCGATGGGATACCACCAGCTGTACCAGGGCACGCCACAAGACGCGGTGCCTGATCTGACTGCTGCGAAGCAGAGTTTCGAGGCGTTGAATGAACGCGCCGGATACATCCTGGCAAGTGCTGGTCTAGCGCGCTGTCTCTGGCGCGAGGGGCAATTTTCTGCGTCGCTCGAGCACGTGCTCGCGTTGCGCGAGGAGGGCCTGAGGGTGCTGCGACACGAGCAGCGCAGTATCCTGCTGAACATCATCGCCGGCTGCTATTCGGCTCAGGGCCAATCTGAGCGGGCGTTTGCCTACATGTACCAAGCGCTGCGACATTCGAGACCGACGCATGGGCGAGGTCTGGACGGCGTGCTGTACTGCAACCTGGCCCATGAACTGCTGCAGATCGGTGACTGCCACGAGGCGTTGCGCTACATCGACCTAGGCATCAGGGGCGAACTCAAGAGTGCGCGGCTGCTCGGTTTGCTCCTGGTCAACCGCATCATTTGCTTGACCGAGCTTGGTCGTGCGACGGAAGCCATGACGGACGTTCTGCGTGTGCGCAGCATGCCTGCCGGGCCTGACGGAATCGGCCAGGTCACGTACTTTTCGTGTATGGCCATCGCTTCAGTACGCGCTGGCGAATATGAGATCGGACGCGACGTGGTCACGCAGACTCGCGCCTCGCCACGTCAATGCAGCCCCGATGAGCAGTTCGAGTTTCAGATCGCTGCGGCGCTCCTCGCCGGTCACGAGGGACGGTGGGACGTCGCGCTGGCGGAGCTCGATCATGTGTTGCTGGGCGCCGGAGCCAACGAGCTCGACACTGCTATAGGCCTAAGCCTTCGAGTGCGATGCATGTACTTTCAAACCCGTTCGGAGGTCCACGAACGGCTGGGTGACTCCATGCAGGCGTTGGCCCACATGCGCATCGCACAGAGACTGCAGCTCGCGCGTGCGCACTTGGCCTCACAAGCTCGCTACCAGGCCGCCGCCCTTCAGACCGAGCTGCTGAGGCTGCAGCACAAACAGGAGTCCTCCGAGCGCGCGATGTCCCGCTTCTTTGCGGCAGCCAGTCACGATCTGCGCCAGCCGCTGCATGCCCTTGCGATCAATGCGACAACGCTCCAGTTGATGGCGGCTCGGTCGACGGACTTGGCCTTGAAGCAAGTGAGTGAAAGCATCAACAGCGCTTTGGCCCACAGCGACCAACTCCTCGACAGCTTGCTCGATGTTGCCCGCCTCGATGCCCAACCACCACAACCGAAGAGCGCTGCATTAAGAACCGGCACGTTGATACGAGATTTGCACGCGGAGTTCTCGTCGCTTGCCCAGCAGCAGGGGATCGATTTCTACTGCCTGGAGGGCAACAACCCGGCCGTTGAAAGCGACGGCGAAATCCTTGTCCGGATCTTCCGCAACCTGCTCAGCAACGCTCTTAAGTTCACTCCTCGCGGAGGTCGTGTAGAGATCGAGAGCCGCGACGTGGGTGATGAGGTACTGCTGCTCGTCCGCGATAGCGGTCCGGGAATACCGCCAGCGATGCGGGAGCGGATCTTCGAGGAGTTCTTTCAGCTCGACAATCCAGCTCGTGACCGTAGCAAAGGCCTGGGACTCGGCCTGGCGATCGTCAAGCGCCTCGCTGCAGCCCTCGACGTGCAGGTGCAGGTCGACAGCGTTCCAGGGCACAACACCTGCTTCAGCTTGCGTCTAGCGCGCATCAATACGGCGGACGCCGACCAAGAGTCAGGCTGCGCGCCAGCGAACCAACCCGCAGGTGAGAGCATCCCGTGGGATCAAATTGGCTCGCTGCGGGAACAACGGCTGCTGGTCGTGGATGATGATCCTGACGCGCTGAGCGCGATGCACTCACTGTTCACCGAGCTGGGTGCTGCCGTGCGGAGTGCGAGCAACCTCGCATCGACCCTGCAGGCCATTGACGAGGGATTCTTGCCGACTGTCGTGGTTGTGGACCTCTTCCTCCGAGACGAGGACGGCCTGGAAGTCCTCTCTCTCGTGAGGTCTCGAATCGGCAACTTGCCCGCGCTGCTTCTGACAGGCGAGATCGCTGACCGTTCGTGGCGTGAAGTCATCGATGACCGCACGCTCCTCGAGCGGAAGCCATTGAACGGCCGGCGCCTCGGTGCAGCCATCATGCGGATCGTAGGAAAGGCGTGAGCGCCAGCGCTGGGGCATGGCGGCTGGTCGAGACCTCGAGCCGCGCGGGTCACACCATCGCTCACCGATGGAACCAACTGGAGGCAGACATGTCGGGTCTACTGGCCAACAAGATCGCGGTGATCACCGGCGCGGCCTCCGGAATCGGCCTTGCAACCGTGGAGCTGTTTGTGGAGAGCGGTGCGCGCATCGTCGCCGCCGACTTGCAGGTGGCAGCGGGCCATGCGCTGGAAGGTCGATTCCCGGGTAAGGTCGTCTTCGCCGAGTGCGATGTGGCGCAGCCGGAGACGATCAAGCGGGCCATCGACCGCGCGGCGGCGGCGTTCGGCGGGCTGGACATCTTGTTCAGCAATGCTGGCGCCATCGGCTCGTTGGCGGGCGTTGCAGACTGGAACCAGGCGGCATGGGATGCCACGCATGCGCTGTTGCTGCGCTCCGTGGTTGCGGGAGCCTCGTATGCCGTTCCTCACATGAAGGCACGCGGCGGTGGCAGCATCATCAATACGTCGTCCGTCTCGGCGTTGCAGGCAGGCTATGCCCCTTTGGCCTATTCAGTGGCCAAAGCCGGTGTACTGCACTTCACCCGGCTGGCCGCCGCTGAGTTGTCGGCCCATCGCATTCGCATCAATGCGCTTGTGCCCGGCTTCATAGCAACAGACATCTTCGGCGGCATCTTCGGCCTGGACCAGGCTGGCGCTCGACAGATGGCTCAGCAGGTCGCCCAGCGCAGCGGGACCACGAATCCGATGGGTCGTTCCGGGCAGCCGCGTGACATTGCCGAGGCAGCGCTGTTCCTCGCGTCCGACGCAGCCGGTTTCGTCACCGGGACGGCCTTAACCGTCGATGGCGGGCTCACGATCGGGCCGCGTCACTCTTGGGACTTGAAGACGCCAGGGCCGTTGAGCGACGTGATGGGTTTGCCTCCCGAGCAGATCCGTGCGATGCGGAAGGTGCGGCCCATCTGAACCGATTGGCTTGCACGAGTTGCACCCGAGAAGATATCCACGGTCGCGGAGGACGCCATGACCAACGGTTCAGACTTCGTAGTTGTCGGGGCGGGCTCCGCTGGCTGCGTATTGGCCGCCCGCCTGTCGGAAGACCCGGCCTGCCGGGTGACGCTGATCGAGGCCGGTGGAGAAGCCAATTCGAACGTGGTAAGTCAACCCAGCCAGTGGCCGCTGCTCTGGGACCGCGAGGAGAATTGGGCGTACTCGACTGTTGTGCAGTCCGGCTACTCGATGCGCAGCATCCTCTGTCAGCGCGGCAAGGGCATGGGTGGGTCGAGCGCGATCAACGCGATGATCGTCATCCGCGGTGATCCGCACGACTTCGACCACTGGCGCGATTTGGGGAATCCGGGCTGGGGCTGGAGCGACGTTCTGCCCTACTTCATCCGCTCCGAGGATCATGTGCTCGGCGCGTCGGACTGGCATGGGGCAGGTGGGCCACTCGCGGTGACGGCACCGATTTCCCCCAATCCCATCGCGCACGCGTTCGTCGACGCTGCGGCGGCCTGCGGACACTATCGCAACCCAGACTTCAACGGCGCGCGCTGCGACGGTGCCGGCCTGTATCACCTGTCGGTCCGCGACGGTGTTCGCTGTAGCACCGCGGTTGCCTATTTGCGGCCAGCGAAGACGCGACGCAACTTGGAAGTGATCACGAAGGCGCGAGTCCTGCGTATCGTGCTTGATGGCGACCGGGCCATCGGGGTCGACCTATTCGATGGTGCGAAGGTGCGACGCGTCGACGCCGCGTGTGAGTTACACATATGCGCAGGCGCGATCGACTCGCCCAAGCTGCTGATGTTATCGGGCATAGGCGAACCCGCCGCGTTACGCCCCCATGGCATCGGCGTGAAGCACGCGCTGCCCGCGGTTGGTCGGCACCTTTGCGACCATCCGAGTGCCGGCGTGGTATTTGCACTCAAGGTGCCCGTGCCCGTTCATCCAAGCAGCAACCTGGCAGAGGCCGGACTGTTCATGAAAAGCAACGCGACGAGCAGCGACTACGCGACCGATATCCAATTCCATATCTTCCCGCAGGCGCCACCGGTCACAGCGGCACGAGGGCTGACGCCGGCGATGGCTATGGGCGTGCTGGCTTGCCGTCCGCTCAGCCGCGGCTGTGTTGCCTTGAGATCAGCCGACCCCTTGGACCCACCACTCATCGACCCGGCCTACATGACGAGGCCCGAAGACCTTGCTTTGCTGCTTGAGGGGTTGCGCGAGGCGCGGCATATTGCGGCTGCCGAGCCGCTGGCCCGGCATCTGGACGGCGAGCTGGCGCCCGGTCTCGGCGCGACCACGGACGCGGATCTGGAACGCCATGTGCGCAACACCGGGGCGTGCGTCTTTCACCCGGTGGGCACCTGTCGGATGGGGCCGGGCGAAGATGCGGCGGTGGATGCCGAGCTGCGGGTGCACGGGCTGCGCGGGCTGCGTGTGGTGGACGCCTCGGTGATGCCGCAGATCACGTCCGGCAACACAAATGCGCCGACGATCATGATCGCCGAGAAGGCGGCCGACCTGATCCGGCGTGCCTGGTAGGCGCGTGTCAAGTCGCGAGCCGTTGCCAGTTGTCCCGTTCATTCTGACGAGGAGGGCCCATGGCATCGATGACATCGGAGAGGAGTCGCCCAGGCGAACCAACGCAGCCTGCCATGTCGGCACGCGACGCCGGTCGCGCCGGCATGCCCGACGTGGTTGTAGTGGGTGCCGGTTTTGCCGGTTTGTACATGTTGCACAAGCTGCGCACGCTGGGCTTCGCAGTGCGCGCGATCGATGCCGCCGACGACGTGGGCGGCACCTGGTACTGGAACCGCTACCCCGGCGCGCGCTGCGACATCACCACGGCCGACTACACCTTCAGCTTCGACCCAGAGCTCGAGAAAGCCTGGGCATGGTCGGAGAAGTACGCCGCGCAACCGGAGATCCTGCGTTACGCGCAGTTCGTGGCGGAACGTTATGACCTGCGGCGCAGCATCGATTTCGGCACCCGCGTAGACCAGGCGCGGTGGGACGAAGCCACAGGCCGCTGGCACCTCCACACCAACCGCGGCCAGACGCTGACGCCGCGCTTCTACATCATGGCCACCGGCTGCCTGTCGGTGCCCAAAGAGCCCGACATCCCGGGCGCAGGCAGCTTCAAGGGCGAGGTCTACAACACCAGCCGTTGGCCGCACGCCAGCGTTGACTTCACCCGCAAGCGCGTGGCCGTGGTCGGCACGGGCTCGTCGGGCATTCAGTGCATCCCGCTGATCGCGCAGCAGGCGGATCACCTCACGGTGTTTCAGCGTACGGCCAACTTCGTGTTGCCGGCGCGCAATGGGCCTGTCGCGCCGGCTCGCCTGAAGCAGCTCCACGCTGACCGTGCCGCCTACCGGCAGGCGGCCAAGTTCTCGCGCGCCGGCGTGCCGATGCCGATCAACATGGTGTATGGCCGCTATGCGCCGCCAGGGCTGCGCACTCAGTTGCTCAACCAGGGGTGGGAGTCTGGCGAGCTGATCGCTGCTTACGGCATCTTTGCGGACCAGGCGCTGTTCGAAGATGCCAACGAGCTGGTGTGCGAGTTCGTGCGCGACAAGATCCGCGCCACGGTCGCAGACCCGGTCACCGCCGAAGCGCTATGCCCGAAGGACCACCCGTTCGGCACCAAACGGCCTTGCCTGGACAGCGGCTACTACGAGACCTACAACCGGCCTAACGTGCGCCTGGTCGATCTGAAGCGCACGCCGATCGGCGCGATCACGTCCACGGGCATCGATGTCGGCGGTGAGTCGCTGACGTTCGACGCAATCGTCTACGCCACGGGATTCGACGCAATGACTGGCGCGCTGGTGGCGGTGGACATTGCAGGCCGCGACGGTCAGACGCTGAAGCAGAAGTGGGCCCACGGGCCGAGGAGCTACCTCGGCTTGATGACTGCGGGCTTTCCGAACTTCTTCACCGTCACCGGCCCGCAAAGCCCGTCGGCGTTCTCGAACATGATGGTGTCGATCGAACAGCATGTGGACTGGATCGGCGACTGCCTGGTGCACATGCAGCAACACGACGCCAACGTGATCGAGCCGACCGACACTGCGGAATCAGGCTGGATGCAGCACTGCGACGACTGTGCCGCGATCACGATGCACGCGCGCACCAGCTCCTGGTACACGGGTGGCAACGTGCCCGGCAAGCCTCGCGGGTTGATGCCGTACATCGGTGGCGTCGATGCCTACCGCAAGGCATGCGACGAGGTGGTTGATCGCGGCTACCTCGGCTTAGCCTTCAGCGGGCTCGGTGGCGCGGGTGGCCGTTCGTGCCAGGACGGTGTGGTGCGTCGGCTGCAACCTGACGTGACGCGGGCGCTCGAGATGTTCGCCGCACTGAACCTGCCCACTTTCGAGTCGCTGCCGCCGGCCGGTGCCCGTGAGTTGATGGCGCAGTTGCGCAGCCGGCGGCCGCCCGGCTTGCCGGTGGGCGCGATGCAGGACGGTACGCTGCCCGGCCCGGGCGGGCCGCTGGAGTTCCGCCTGTACCGCCCGGCCACGCCGGGCCCGCACCCGCTGGTGGTGTACTTCCACGGTGGTGGTTGGGTGTGGGGAGGCCACGACTCCGACGACCCGATGCTTCGCGACTTGTGCCGGCGCTCGGGTGTGGCGATCGTCTCGGTGAACTACCGGCACGCGCCGGAGGCGCGCTTTCCCTGCGCGGCGGCCGATGCGCTCTGCGCCGTGCGCTGGGCCGGCGAGCATGCGCATGAGCTGGGTGGCATTCCGGGTCAACTCGCAGTGGCCGGGTGGAGCGCCGGCGCGACCCTCGCCGCGGTGACTTGCCATCGCGTGCGCGACGAAGGTGGCCCGCGCATCGCCGGCCAGCTGCTGTTGACGCCGCCAACGGATGGCGACATGACCACACGTTCGTACATCGAGAACGGCGACGGATATGGCCTGACGTTTGCGCTGATGCGCTGGTTCTGGGACAACTACTGCGATCCGGCCGACCGGCTTGACCCTCGTGCGTCGCCCTTGCGAGCGAAGGACCTGTCGAACCTGCCACCGGCCATGGTGGTCACTTGCGAGTTCGACCCGTTGCGCGACGAGGGCAGGGCGTACGCAGCCGCGCTCGCCAAGGCCGGAGTTGCCGTAAAGGAACTGTGTGCTCGCGGCCACACGCACCTGTCTCCGACGATGGTCGATGTGGTGATTTCGGGGGAGCCAGTGCGTGCGGAGATGGCTGCCGCGCTTCGCGGGTTCTTCTCGCAGACCTAGGCGGGTCACGCCGCCTCTCAGATCTGGCTATCTCGTTCGGCCAGGCGGTGGATCGGCGTGACGATCCCGACCATTGCGCTCTTGCCCAAAGCTGTCAGGCCGCTCACGCCGCCACGGATTTCGCCTCTAAGCTCACGTTCAGGCACTCGCGCATCACCTGGAAGATCGACGCCAGGTTGTCCATGCTCGGGTTGCCGGCAGGCGTGAGCATGCGATGCAGGCTCTTGCTCGGCTTGCTGGTCAGCGCGGCGAGCTGCTCGAAACCGATCGTCGCGTTGACCAGATCGCGCAGGATCACGCGGGCGATCTCGGGTTCGCCGTTCAGAAACAGCGTGGCGGCCTCGTCGAGCAGGGCTTGCGCAAAGGCCGGGTCGCGCTCGGCGCGCTCGATCACGGTCTGCTTGTAGCTGCGGGTCAAGGCCATATGGTTCACCTCTTGCGCGGGCCGCGGCCCGCCTTTGCTGCGGCATGCGCCGCCGTCTTCTTGCGTGCCTTGTATTCGGCCAACAAGGCTTTGGCCTGGTCGATGTCTCGCTGCTGGCCGCGCTTGGTGCCGCCGCCGAAGAGCACGATCAGTGCGTCGCCATCCTTGGTCAGATAGATGCGGTAGCCCGGGCCCCAGTCGATCACGTATTCACCCATGCCGTCGAACCACTTGATGTTCGACGTGTTGCCCATTTCCATCCGCACCTTGGCCGTCGCCACTTTCGCGGCAACTTGGGCATCGAGGCTGTGAAACCACTTGGCGTACGGGCTCGACCCGTCTTCGCGCAGGTATTCCTCAACGCGGATCGGCATACAAAATGGTAACGTATAAGGCACCAATGTGGCAAGCGCCCGGCGGCGCGGCTGCACGCGCGAGCGGAGATGGCGAGGCGTACGGCGCGCGGGTCGACGCTGGGTAACAGGTGGTGCGCGGGTGAGGCAGCGCACTACGAACGCTAGACTGCCCGCCATGAACGCAAGAGTCGGTCAACTGTTGGCCGAAGCGTTGGGCCTGCCGGCGGACGAGCGCTCCGCGCTGGTGGTGGCGTTGCTCGACAGCATCGAGGGCAGTGCGGACGCGTCTGTTTCCGAGGCGTGGCGCGCCCAGATTCGCCAACGCAGGCAGGCCCTGGCGGCCGGGGCAGTCAAGGCCGCGCCGTGGCTCGAAGCAAAGGCACGGCTGGAAGCCCTGTGACGCGGTTCTCGGTGGAGATCCTGCCCCAGGCAGCTGCCTCAGGGCGCCCTCGGTTAATCGTTGCTCTTACCCCGCGAATCGAATCGAAGGAAACATCCGCCTCACCGCCTTACGCGGGTGCGAGCAGCGTGAATTGGCTGCGGGACAGCAACCTTCTGAAATCCCGATCGAAGCCGACGAGGTGCTCGCCCAGGTGGGCGACGGTGGCCGCCAACCAGGCGTCGGGCAGGTCATTGCCGCTCAATTGCTTGTCGAGGCACAGCTGGCGCAGCTTTGGCCACTCCGGGCCCAGGGGAGCCAGTTGCACGCCGGGCGACGCCAACAGCGCATCGACGAAGGCCAAGGCATCGTCGATCGGCGTTGCCTGCCGGAAGACCTTGGGGCTGGTGACCAGCCGCAGAAAGCTGGCGAGTACCATCGGCATCAACGTGAAAGCCGCGCCCGCTGCGCCGGCGGCCACGGCCTCTTCGAGCCAGGCGCGCGCCACGGCATGATGCGGGTGATCGGTGCGCGAGGCGGCGACGAGCAGGTTCACGTCAGGCGTCATCGCCCGCGGCCTCGAGCAGCGCCTTGTTGCTCAGCGGATTCACACCCGCCACCAGGCCGCCGCGGCCCTTGAACGCCGGCAAGCGCAATCTCTTTCCGCGCGCGGCGGAAGCGGCCTTTGCGCGAAGGCGCAGCTGCAGCCCTTCTTCGATCACACGCGTGAGGGTCGTGCGTTGCTGGGCCGCCAGCGCCTTGGCGTCGGCGAGAAGTTGATCGTTCAGATCAAGCGTCGTCTTCATGCTGTCATCATACAGATTTCTGTACGTCGGTGAGGCGCAGTCGGTGCGCATCACGCATTGATCCATCCGGTCAGGCGTGGAGCTCAGGCCTTCGAGTCGATCACCGCGGCATTGACCATCGTGCGCAGCTCGCGCCGGATGGGGTACAGCGTCGACGGCATGAACTGCGTGAGCAGGACGACGCAGATGTCCTCGACCGGGTCGACCCAGAACGCAGTCGACGCTGCGCCGCCCCACCAGTATTCGCCCAACGATCCGGCGGCGCGCGTGAGCGCGACGTCGGTGGTCATCGCGAATCCGAGGCCGAAGCCGACGCCCTTGTACGTGGCCTCGGTGAACATCGAGACCGACACGTCGGCCAGGTCACGGCCCTCGGGCAGGTGGTTCTGCCGCATCAGCCACAGCGTCTTCGGCCCGATCAGGCGCTCGCCGTCGAGTTCGCCGCCGCGGCGCAGGCATTCGCAGAAGCGCAGGTAATCGGCCGCTGTCGACACCAGCCCGCCGCCGCCGGAGGGCACTGCCGGCGGCTCGCGAAACGAGCCGAGCTGCGCCGGCGCGAGCTTGCCTTCGGGCGTGCTCACGTAGCATTGGGCGAGGCGCGGGGCCCTGGCCTCGTCGACGAAGAACGCCGTATCGCGCATGCCCAGCGGCACGAAGATGCGCTGGTGCAGAAACTGATCGAACCGCTGGCCCGAGATCTTCTCGATCAGGTAGCCCAGCACGTCGGTCGACACCGAGTAGTTCCACGCCGCGCCGGGCGAGAACTCGAGCGGCACGTCGGCCAACGCATCGACGAAGCCCTGCAACCCGTCGTCGCGCTCGAAGGTGCTGATCTTGAGCGCGCGGTACGCGGCGTCGACGTTGGTGCGATTCTGAAAGCCGTAGGTCAGCCCCGAGGTGTGGCGCAGCAGGTCGATGATGCGCATCGGCGCGTCGGTCGGCTTCGTCAGCCAGCCGGGCGGCGTGCCGGGCAGGCCACCGCCGCCGCCCACATACACACCCAGATTGCGCCACGACGGAATGAACCGGTGCACCGGATCGTCGAGCGCCACCAAGCCTTCCTCCACCAGCATCATGAAGGCGACGCTGGTGATCGGCTTGGTCATCGAATAGATGCGCACGATCGCGTCGTCGCGCAGCGGGCGCCCGGCTTCGAGGTCGGCATGGCCGAGCAGCGTGTGATGCACGACCTGGCCGTCGCGCGCGATCAGCAGCTGCGCACACGGCAGCTTGCCGGCGCCGACGTAGCGCTCGGCGAGGAAGCGGTCGATGCGCGCCAGGCGCTCGCCGCTCATGCCGACGGATTCGGGGGTGGCGCTCATGTGAGGCTGATGCGGGTCTTCAAGGTGCGGATCTCCGGTGGTGGAGGGCAGGAACGGACTTCGGTGATCAAACCGCGCGATTGAAGCGGCGGATCAGGTCGTCGATGCATTCTCGATCAGGTCTGTCCTTCTGGTCCGGATGGAGGCGGGGTCGTTGGCTGCCGGATGTCGTCGCTCAGGCGCGCAGCGGCTCCAGCGTCATCCCTGCCGCGACGAGCCGCTCCGCCAACACCAGGCCCAGCCCGCTGGCGGGCGTGAGCACGCCGCCTGCGTGCTCGCCACCGGGCAGCGCCTGCGGTTGCGTGGCCAGTGCCAAGGCCGATTCGCAGACGAACTTGGTCGTCGCTCGGTTGCCGGGGTCGCCGTCGCCGGCCACGCGCCCACGCACCGTCTTGCCGCTGGCGGTCTTGCCGACCAGCTCGCAGCGAAAGGACCCACCGTCCATCGTGCGCTCGGAAGGTCCCTGTCCCGGTGGCACGGCCATCGCGCGGGCCAGTGCGCGCCCGGGCTTGAGTCGCAGCGCCGCCCATGCCGCACCCATGCCGACGCTGACGCCCGCTGCGGCGGCCGCGGCGAGCGGCCCGCGGCCGAAGCGCAGGTACTCCTGATAGCTGAAGTGCGCGCCGTAGGCGGCGTCGCCGCGCGCCTTCAGCAGTGCCGCGGTGCGGCGCACGACGCGGGTGTTGACCGGCCCCATCACGAAGGGCCCGACCCACGCGTCGAAGTCGGCATCGCGGTGCGGCGCCACGGGGTCGGCGTGCTCGGCCGGGTGGCGCGGCGCTGTACCCGGTGGATTGAGCAGGAACGGGTCGCCGAGCAGCCGGTCCTGGCCCGTTGCCATCATGTTCAGCGCCGATGCCAGCGTGCCGCCGTTGAGGCCCCCACGCATCGAGTGACAGGCCTTCACGCTGACGCACTGGTCGCCATGCTGTTGCCTCACCGCCTCGGCAACCAGCCAGGCGCCGAGGTCCGATGGCACGGAATCGAATCCGCAGCAGGGGATGATGCGGGTGCCGTCGAGCGCAGCCTGCGCGTGGTGCCGGTCGATCAGCCCGCGCACCCAGGGTGTCTCGCCCGTGATGTCGACGTAGTGGGTGCGATGCGCCACGCAGGCCGCGACGAGGGCGCTGCCATAGAGCGCGAAGGGCCCCGCGGTGCTCAGCACCACGGCCGTCTGGCCGGCCAGGGCGTCCAACGCCTTGTGGTCTGCCGCGTCGGCCACGATGATGCCGGCGCTCGCGGCACCAGGCCCGCAGGCTTGCCGCACTTGCTCGAGCTTCTCACCCGAACGCCCACCGAGCGCCCACCGCATGCCGTCGGCGTGCGCCGCGAAGTAAGCGGCTGTCTGTCGACCAACGAAACCGGTGGCGCCGTAGAGCACCACGTCATACGAGCGCTTGTGCGTGGTGCGTTTCGCTTTCAAGGCGCGACTCCCGACTGACCTGCCGCGCAGGCACGCCCGGCATGCCGCGCAGTATGCCGCCCGGCTCGTGACGCCGGGTGTCGCCTGCCTCCGACGAATCTGCTTTCCAAGCGCGCGCCAACGACCTACATTGCGCTGCGGTCGCATGAACGGCCGTAATCCAACCTGGAGATGAACCATGGCAACTGCGAAGAAGAAACCGGCGAAGAAGGTAGCCAAGAAGGCAACCAAGAAGAAGAAGTAGACCGTTCGGCTGGGAAGCTTCAAGAGCTTCCCAGCGTCGAACGCGCCCGCCAACGTGGCGAAGGGCCTGCCCGGCACGTCGGCGACCACCCGCAGTCGGTCGAGAAGTCACGCGAGATCGCGCTTGATTTCGACTGCGGCGTTGTGCCCCGGCGCCCCGGTGACGCCGCCCCCGGGGTGAGCACCCGACCCACAGTGATACAGCCCGCGCAACGGCCCGCGGTAGCGGGCGTAGCCGAGCAGCGGCCGCAGCGAGAACAACTGGTCGAGCGACAGCTGCCCGTGGAAGATGTCGCCACCGACGAGGCCGAACTCACGCTCCAGGTCCAGCGGCGTCAGCGCGCGGTAGCCGAGCAGCGACGCCCTAAAGTTCGGGCAGTGCGCCTGCACCACGTCGAAGACGGCCTGCACGGCACGATCCTTCAGCGCGTCCCAGTCCGCATCGGGCTTGAACTGCTGGCAAAACAGGCTCGCCACATGCGCGCCCTTGGGCGCGAGCGAGTCGTCCACCACGCTCGGGATCATCATCTCCACGATCGGCTGGGCCGAGAAGCCCTGCGCCTCGGCATCACGCCACGCGCGGTCCATGTAGGCCAGCGACGGGGCGAAGACGATGCCACTCGCATGGTGCGGCATCGGCGTGGTGCCTGGCGCACACGCAAAGTCGGGCAACGCCGACAGCGCGACGTTGATGCGCAGCGCGCCCGAGCCGCTGCGATAACGAGCGATCGCTTCGCGAAAATCCGCCGGCAGCGCGTTCGGATCGATCAGGCGCCGATACAGCAGCTGCGGGTGCACGTTCGACACCACGCAACGCGCGCGGATCTCCTCGCCGCGATCGGTGAGCACGCCCACCGCCGCGCCATGCTCCACAAGCACGCGCTGCACGCCGTGGCCGACGTCGATCTGCACGCCGCGCGCACGCGCTTCGTCGGCCATCAACTCGGTGATGCGCCCCATGCCGCCGACCGCGTGGCCCCAGCGCCCGGCCTTGCCGTTGACCTCGCCGAAGCAGTGGTGCAGCAGCACGTAGGCCGAGCCGGCGGCGTAGGGACTGGCGTAGTTGCCGACCACCGAGTCCCAGCCGAGCACGGCCTTCAACGGGTCGGACTCGAACGTGGCGTCGAGCCAGTGCCCGGCGCTCTTGGTGAACACGTCCATCAGGTCGCGTTTGCCGTCAGTGGGCAGTGCGCCAAAGTCGAGCAGCAGCCGCGCCGCCGCCGCCGCGTCGCGCAGCCCTTGCACCACCAGCGGCCCGCCCAGATTGGGCGGCGCGCGCAGCACCCATTTCTTCAGCTGGTCGGCCAGCCGGTCGAGGCGCGTGTAGTACGCGTCGAGCGCCTGCGCATCACGCGCCGAGATCTTGGCCACCTCGCGCTTCGTGGCGTCGGCGTCGCCGCCGAACTGCAGAAAGCGGCCGTCCGCGAGCGGCACGAAGTTGGAGAACGGGCGCTCCACGATCACGAGCCCGCGCTCGGCGAGGCGCAGGTCGCGGATCACCTTCGGGTTCAGCAGGCTGACCGTATAGCTCGCGGTCGAGTTGCGAAAGCCGGGGAAGAACTCCTCGGTGACCGCGGCGCCGCCGACGATCGCGCGCTTTTCCAGCATGCGCACGCGCAGACCCGCGGCCGCCAGATAACACGCGCAGACCAGGCCGTTGTGGCCGGCTCCGACGATCAGCGCGTCGACCGAACCAGGATCTGCAGAGGCCATGAACTGCCGATGTTAGCGTGGACTACGAGGTGCACATGGCGCGCTGCGTGCACACGCGCGCCGGCGCAAGCGAAGCTGCCGGCCTGAGCCGTTCCGGGGCCCAGCGTTGCCGGCAAGCGCTGGAGACACCAGAATGCCCGTCTGGCAGGGAGGCGGATGGGCGAAAACTTTGCATTGCTGTTCACCGATATCGTTGACAGCACGCTCACAACGCAGCGCCTCGGTGACGAGCTTGCCCGCGCGCTGTGGGTCGAGCACGACCGCCGCGCGCGTGATCTGCTGCGCCGCCACCACGGGCGCGAGATCGACCGTGCCGACGGCTTTCTGCTGCTGTTCGACTCAGCGATCGACGCCGCGCAGCATGCGCTGGACTATCAAGCCGCGCTGGCCGACTTGGGCCTCGCGGCGCGTGCCGGCCTGCACGTCGGCCCGGTGGTGCTTCGGCGCGCGTCTGCCGAAGACATGGCGCTGGGCGCCAAACCGATCGAGGTCGAAGGCCTCGCCAAGCCGCTCGCCGCACGTGTGATGGCCATGGCACGCGGCGGACAGACGCTGCTCAGTTCGGCGGCGAGGCATGCGCTCGAAGAGGCTGGGCTCGACGCTGCGATGCAAGTATGCAGCCACGGTCACTACCGGCTCAAGGGCATCGACGAGCCGGTCGAGGTCTTCGAGCTCGGCGCCGTACCGCACTGCAGCTTCACACCGCCGGCTGACGCTGACAAGTCGTACCGCGTCGTGCGCAGCGGCGATCTGTGGCAGCCCGCGCGCGACATCCCGCGCCATCTGCCGACGGAACGCGACGCCTTCGTCGGTCGTGGCGCCGACCTGCAGGCGATCGCGCGTCAGTTCGACGCAGGCGCGCGGCTCCTCACCCTGCTCGGTCCAGGCGGCACCGGCAAGACGCGACTCGCCATTCGCTACGGACACGCCTGGCTCGGCGACTGGCCGGGTGGCGTGTACTTCTGCGATCTTTCGGAGGCGCGCACGCTCGATGCCATTTACTTCGCGATGGCGGGCGCGCTCGAGGTTGCGCTCGGGCGCGACGACCCCGGCGTGCAACTCGGCAACGCGATCGCGGGACGCGGACGCTGCCTCGTCATTCTCGACAACTTCGAGCAGATCACGCAGCACGCCGCCGCCACGGTCGCGTACTGGCTTGATTGCACGCGCGAGGCGGCATTCATCGTCACCAGTCGCGAGCGCATGCACCTGGTCGGCGAGGCGTCTTTTGCCGTCGAGCCGCTCGCAGTGGGCGGCGACGCGATCGAACTCTTCGTGGCGCGTGCCCGCGTGCATCGCCCGGACTTCACGCTCACCGACGCCAATCGTGGCTTCGTGGCCGAAGTCGTACGGCTGCTCGACGGCCTGCCACTCGCCATCGAGCTCGCCGCGGCGCGCGTTCGCCTCATGTCGCCAGCGCAACTGGTCGAACGCATGCGTGACCGCTTCGCGATCCTTGCAGGCGCGCGCGGCGCGGCGGCGCGGCAGGCGACATTGCGGGCGGCGATCGACTGGTCGTGGGAGCTCCTGACACCCTGGGAGCAGGACGCGTTCGCGCAGTGTTCTGTCTTCGACGGCGGATTCACGCTCGAAGCAGCCGAAGCGGTCCTCGAACTGTCTGGCTGGCCGCAGGCGCCACCGCCGATGGACGTCGTCCAGGCGCTCTTCGACAAGAGCCTGCTGCGCACGTGGGTGCCGACCTCGCAGACGCGGTACGACCTCGACGAGCCGTACTTCGGCATGTATTTGAGCATCCGCGAATACGCGGCAGGCAAGCTCGACGATGCGGGTGAGGCCGCGCGAGTCATGACCGAATCGCGGCACGGCTCGTATTTCGCGCGCTTCGGCAGCACCGAAGAAGCAGAACGCCTGTTCGTGCACGGCGGCGTGCTCCCCAAACACGCGCGTTATGGGCTCGGCAAGATGGAAAAGCAGGTGCGCGCGTGGATGGAGGGCAAAGCTCCCTCGCCCCCCTCGATCGTCACCAGCGAGGACGGGCCGATATGGGTCCGGCGCTACTCCGCC
>CALMQI010000103.1 GCA_937871935.1 uncultured Burkholderiales bacterium | reverse complement strand
CTCTGACAAAGCCGCCGTCGATGCCGCTGCGAAACTGAAGGTCGCGATGGATGCCGCTGTCGTGGCGAAAGCCAACGCGGACAAGGCCGTGGCCGCGGCTGTCGTCACGCCCGAACAGCAGAAGCAGGTTGTCGATGCCGATGCGCCAGATGCAATCCTGGTGAATGCGTCCGGCTGCGGCACCATGGTCAAGGACTACGGCTGGATGTTCCAGAACGACCCCGACTGGGCAGAGCGGGCGGCGCGCGTCTCCACGCTCGCCAAGGACATCACCGAAAGCGCCGACAAGCTCCGCAATTCGGCGACCAACGCATTGTCGATCGGCACGCTGGCCGCGATGTAGGCGATCGTCACCGGCGCATTGACGGGCACAACGATGATCCAGCTGAGCTTCCCGTCGAACACCGCCATGTCCGTCGCGATGCCGTCCGCCGCCGCATCGTCGAGCAGGCGCGGGAAGCTGAACTTGTGTCGCTCTGCGGCGCTTCGACCCGTATCCGCAAGGACGCTTCCTTCAAGCCCCACAAGCTGCATCCGCTGTGCGCCGACCCGGTCGCCGTGGTTGCGCAGCGCCGATTCCACGGTCGTCATGTCCTGATGTGCGATAGCTTCGCGCAGTGGATAGTCGAGCGCGAGCACTGTCACGCCGTCGCCGACGCGTTCGGAGATCAGCTTCAGCTGCCGGTCGAACAGCGCCGCCGACTTTGCAAGCTCGCGCTGACCTTGCTCGACCAGTTGCCCGCGCGAAATGTAATAGGCCACCGCGCCGGTCAGCGCTTGAACGCCGATCAGCACGATCACCAAAAATACCGCAAGGCGCGTCCCGAACCGCATCGGCGCCGCCATTCCCCCATCCGCCCACTAAAACCGCCGAAATCTTACGTGAAACGTCTTAATTTACGTTGGAACGGCGAGCGCAAAGACGGACGGAAATCCGGCACTCGTCCCCCACCGGTAACCACCCGTTAATCACAATCGACGACAACACATTGATTGCCGAACCCACGAAGAGCGCGCCGAACCTTGAAAGCGCCGTTTACAACCATCCTCCTGACCTTCGCCATCGCGGCTTCGGCGCCTTCGCTCGCTCAGGAAGTCACGTTCCACGGCTACGGTGATCTGCGCCTCGTCATGCCGTCCGACGACGACGATACCTGGCTGGAAGGTGGCCTGTCGAAAACGCGTTTCGCCCGCGCCGACGGTGACAACGAATTGCGGGTCGGCGAGATCGTAGGCGAAGCACGCGCGCAAATCGGCTCTGACCTCATGGCGATCGCCTGGGTCCGATACGATGAAGACCAGCGCACGCCCGTCGATCTGATCGAGGCTTACGCACGCTATCGTCCGGTGTCGACATCGTCATTCCGCTGGTCGGTCAAAGCAGGCGCCTTTTTTGCACCGATCTCGCTCGAGAACGACGAAATCGGTTGGACGAGCCATTGGACGCTGACGCCGTCGGCGATCAACTCCTGGGTCGGCGACGAGCTGCGCACGATCGGCGTCGAAGGCCAGATCGAGCTGCGCGCCGAAACCAACACGTTCGAAGCGAACTTTGCGCTCTTCGGCTGGAACGATCCGGCCGGCTTCCTCATCGACGTACGCGGCTGGGCACTCGGCGACCGGCCTACCGGATTGTTCGACAAAGTGCATCTGCCCGACGCGTTCATTGCGTATGTAGACGGCTTTCTGCCGCACACGACACCGATGTTCAAAGAACTCGACGATCGCGTGGGCTATTATACGCGCGCCGCGTGGAAGAACGAAAGCTTCGGCAGCATAGAAGTTCTGCGCTACGACAACCGCGCCAATCCGGCCGCCTTCGACGGGGTTCCCGCCTGGCGCACGGAGTTCTGGAGCGCAGGCCTCGAAACCCAACTCGACGAATTTGAAATCTTGGCGCAAGGCATGTTCGGCGAGACCGAGGTTGCGCCGTTTGGACTGTTCGATCGGGGGGTCGAGTTCTGGTCGGCCTATGTGCTGGCCGGGCGCGAGGCCGGCGCGCTGCAGGGCCTGGCGCCGATACCACGAACCCGAGCCGAGGGCGAGCAAGCGCTCGACGCGCTCGTAGTCGACCGCGGTGTCGTCGAACATGCGGCGCAGGAACCGCTGATGTTCGTCTTCGTCGTGGTAGTACTGGGGCAGCGGCGCGTGCGCTGGCAACGTGTTCGCAGACGCCGCAGGCGTGGGGTCGATCGGCACGCGGCCATTATCGCGTTCGCCGCGTGCGGACGGCGCAGCGCCGCAGCCAGGGCGTGCGCCGGCCGGCCGCGCTCGCAGCCGGTGTTAACCTGCCCCATGCCCGCGAGCGACACGCCAGTTCCCGCGCGGCCGGCGACCGTGGGCGGCGACCGCCGGGGCGACTTCGCGCGGCGCGTTGCCGAGCGCATGCGCGCACGCTTCTGGCTCAAGGCGGTAGGCATCACCGCGTACATGTGGCTGTTCTTCGCAGCCTACTTCTACCTGCTGCGCCAGCCGAGCGGCCCGGTGACGACGATGCCACTGAGCGCCGTCGACCACTGGGTCGGCTTCCAGCCGTGGGCGTTGTGGCCCTACTTCTCGCTGTGGCTGTACGTGACCTTGCCGCCGGGCCTGCTGACGACCTCGCGCGAACTGCTGCGCTACGGCGCCTGGATCGGCGCGCTGCTGGTCGCCGGCCTGGCCTGCTTCATGTGGTGGCCCAGTGCGGTGCCGCATCTGCCGGTGCACAGCGACTTTCCGGGCTATGGGCTGCTGCGCGGTGTCGATGCGGCCGGCAATGCGTGCCCGTCGCTGCACGTGGCGAGCGCGTCATTTTCCGCGCTGTGGCTCGACCACCTGCTGCGCGAGCTGCGCGGCCGGGCGTCGCTGCGGCTGGTCAACGCCCTGTGGTTCGGGCTCATCGTGTGGTCGACGCTGGCGACCAAACAACACGTGTGGTGGGATGCGGTGGCCGGCGTTGCGCTGGCCCTCGCGATTGCGCCGCTGTCACTCCCGCGCCGGCGCTGGCCCGGGAGCGTGACGATATGATGGCGCGCCGAGGGAGCAGGAGCGTGGCGAGGTGCCGGTCGGTACCCGGCCCGCTGGAGTGTCATCGATGAGTTCGCTGAAGGAATTGCAGAGTCTGATCCACGAGAAATACAGCATCGATCCGGCGACCCTCGACGTTCATCTCTCGATGCGCGAGCAAGGGCTGGACTCGCTGGCCGTGGCGGAGTTTCTGTTCGAGGTCGAGGATCGCCTGGGTCTGAGTCTGCCCGACGTGCCCGACCAGGTCGACAGTCTGGCCGGCCTGGCCGAACTGGTCGACCGCGTGCGGGCCCAACAGACCGCCTGAGCGGACAGCGCCCGCTGCATCCGCGCTGCGCTTTCCGGTCCCCAGCGTCGCGCCACGAGCGTCATGGCCGCCATCACCGGCATCGGCATCGTCAGCCCGCACGGCGACGACCCGCAAGCGATGTTCGCCGCGCTGCTGCGCGGCGAGTCCGCCGTGCAGCCGATCTTTCCCGAGCTGGCGCGCCCTGCCGCCGCGACGACCGCGACATTCGACGTTGCGCGCTGGTTCACGAAGCTGCAACTGCCCGGCGTCGACCGCGTCAGCCAGCTGGCCGTCGCCGCGGCCAGCCTGGCGCTCGACGATGCCGGCCTGGCTGCGCCCGCCGATCCCACCCGCATCGGCGTCTATGCAGGTTGCGGCATGGGCGGTGCGGCCGCGCTCGAGGCAGCGTATGCGGGCGGACTCAAGGGCGGGCGGGTCCCGCCGCTCACAGTGCCGGCCTTCATGCCCAATGCGCCAGCGGCCCATGTCGCGATGCGCCATGGTGTCCAGGGGCCGGTGATCACCTATTCGGTGGCGTGCGCTTCGTCGGCCGTCGCGCTGGCCGAGGCGGCCAAGGCCTTGCAGCATGGTGACGTGGACATCGCGATCGCCGGCGGCAGCGAGGCGCTGATCGTGCCCGGCGTGGTGTCGGCCTGGCAGGCGCTGCAGACGCTGGCCACGTTCGAGCCCGGCGGCGCGGCCCGCTGCTGCCGGCCGTTCGCCGCCGACCGCAGCGGCTTCGTGCTCGGCGAGGGCGCCGCCTTCATGGTGCTTGAAAGCGTGGCGCACGCCCGCCGCCGCGGTGCGCGCATCTACGCCTGCCTGGCCGGCAGCGGCATCGGCTGCGACGCAACCCACCTGACCAAGCCCGACACTGCCGGGCAGCAGCGCGCGCTGCGCGCGGCCCTCTCGTCGGCGGAGCTGTCACCGCACGAAGTTGGCTACTGCAACGCGCATGGCACCGCGACGCGCATCGGCGACGCGGTCGAGGCCGACGCGCTGCGCGCGGTCTGGGGTGATGCAATCGGCGACCTGCGCGTCAGCTCGACCAAGGCCTTGCATGGGCACCTGCTCGGTGCGGCCGGAGCGTTGGAGGCAGTCATCACAGTACTCGCCGTCCAGCGCGGCGAACTGCCGCCCAGCATGCACTGCGACGCCCCGGATCCGGCCTGCGCGCTGGCGCTGGTGCGCGAGCCGGGAACGGCCGCGCCGGATTTGCGGGCGGCGATCAGCAGTTCGTTCGCGTTCGGCGGCACCAACGTCGTGCTCGCCTTCCGCCGCGCCTGACGCGCAAGGTCGGGCGCAGCGATTCAAGGCTCAACGCGGGCCGCGATGATCGCGCCCGCCGTGCGGCCGGTAGACCGGGGCGCGGCGATCGTCCCAATGCCCGCGGCCGTCGCGCCAGCCATCGCGTCGCGGCGGTTGCGGATGCACCCAGCGGCCGCCCACCCACACCGGCCCTGCCACCACGCGGCGCGGCACGTAGACCGGCGCCGGCGCATAGACCACCGGAGCCGGCGCGTACACCACCCGCGGCGGCGAGTAGACGACCGGGGCCGGCGCGTAGATCACCGGCGCCGGAGCCACGACGATCGGCATCGCGCCATGGTTGGAGAAGACAGTGCCGATGCTGGCACCCGGACCGATCGGCGCCTGGATGCCGATGGACCAGCTCACGTTGCCTGCGTGCGCGGCGCCGGCGAACAGCACGGCACTCAGCGCGGCAACAGCCAGCAGACGGTTCTTGATGGTGGACATGAAAGGCTCTCCTTGTCGTCATCGAGTCCGCGTTCGCGTCCTCTGCCGCAGACAACGGCCGCGCCGGCCCGGCGGTTCACGGCCGCGCCGACCGCTGCTGCGTAAAGGCTTGTGAAGCCAGTCGATAGAATGCCTCTAAGTCCTTGTCACGCGCGGGTTTGTCGCCTGCGAAAGCACCCTCGATGTCGACTGCCGCGCACGACCCGAATGCCGCCAAAGCGAGCAATTTCCTACGCCAGGCGATCGAGCGCGACCTGGACGCGGGCGTGTATGCATCACGCCGTTTCGCGGGTTCGCCGGGCGATGCGCAGCACCACGCGTTGGCGCCGATCGATCCGGCCCGCATCCGCACGCGGTTCCCGCCCGAGCCGAACGGCTATCTGCACGTCGGCCATGCCAAGAGCGTGTGCCTGAACTTCGGACTCGCCGCCGACTACGGCGGCGTGTGCCATCTTCGCTTTGACGACACCAATCCCGAGAAGGAGGAACAGGAGTACGTCGACGCGATCATCGAGATGGTGCACTGGCTCGGCTGGAGCTGGGACGCACACGGCACCCGCCATCTCTACTACGCCAGCAACTATTTCGACTTCATGTACCGCGCGGCCGAGCACCTGATCGAGGCCGGCCTCGCGTACGTGGACGAACAGAGCGCCGACGAGATGCGCGCCCGTCGCGGCGACTTCAACACGCCCGGCGTCGACAGCCCGTTCCGCGGCCGCTCGCGCGAGGCCAACCTGGCGCGCTTTCGCGAGATGCGCGACGGCCGACACGCCGACGGATCGATGGTGCTGCGCGCGAAGATCGACATGGGCTCGCCCAACATCAACCTGCGTGATCCGACGCTGTACCGCGTCAAGCGCGCGACGCACCACAACACCGGCGACCGCTGGTGCATCTATCCGATGTACACCTATGCGCACCCGATCGAGGACGCGCTGGAGAACATCACCCACAGCATCTGCACGCTCGAGTTCGAGGACCAGCGCCCGTTCTACGACTGGCTGCTCGAGTCGCTGGCCGCGGGTGGCCTGCTGCAGCGGCCGCTGCCGCGCCAGATCGAGTTCGGCCGGCTCAACCTCACCTACGTCATCACCAGCAAGCGCAAGCTCAAGCAGCTGGTCGACGAGCGCCATGTCGAGGGCTGGGACGATCCGCGCCTGCCCACGCTGGCCGGCATGCGCCGGCGCGGCTATACGCCGGCCAGCATCCGCAAGATGGCCGAGGACACCGGCGCCAGCAAGACCAACATCTGGGTCGACTACGGCGTGCTCGACATCGCGCTGCGCGACGACCTCGAAGGCCAGGCGCCGCGCGCGATGGCGGTGATCGATCCGCTGAAGCTGAAGCTGACCAACTGGACCGAGGTGTTCGGCGCCGCCGCGGCCGAGCCCTGCCAGGCGCCGGCTCATCCCCACCGGCCCGAACTCGGCGTGCGCCGCTTCGCTCTCGGCCCGGAAGTCTGGATCGAGCGCGACGATTTCGCCGAAGCGCCGCCCAAGGGCTTCTTCCGCCTCTTTCCCGGCAACAAGGTGCGCCTGAAGTACGGCGTGATCATCGAGTGCACCGGTTGCGAGAAGGATGGCGACGGCCGTGTCAGCGCAGTGCTCGCGCAAGTCGTGCCCGACACGCGCAGCGGCACGCCCGGCGCAGACGCGGTGAAGGTGAAGGGCACGATCACCTGGGTCGGCGCGCACGACGCGCTGGCGGCCGAGGTGCGGCTCTACGACCGCCTGTTCACCGAGGAGCAGCCCGACGCCGGCGGCCGCGACTTCCTGAGCGTGCTCAACCCGCGCAGCAAGGTCGTCGTGCAGGCCCTGCTCGAGCCGTCGTTGGCCGCGCTGCCGGCCGACGGCAAGGTGCAGTTCGAGCGCCATGGCTACTTCGTCGCCGACCGCATCGACCATCGCCCGGACCGACCCGTGTTCAACCGGATCACCGGCCTGAAGGATTCGTGGACCCGTTGAGCCACTCTCTGCCGACCCGGCGGCGCACGCCGCCGGTGCCGCTGTTCAACCCTCGCCTTGCGGAAGCCCCATGACTTTGCACATCACCCTGGTCGGTTCGCGCTATTTCGGTACGGCAGTGCTCGACAAACTGGCCTTGGAGAAAAACGTGCGCGTGCTGCAAGTCGTGACGCCGGCCGCCGACGACCGGCTCGCGCTGCGTGCGGCTGCGCTCGACATCCCGGTGCGTGTGCAGCACGATCCCAAGCAGGTACCTGGTGACGAGATCGCCGACGGCACCGAGCTGATCGTCGCGGCGCACACGCATGCCCGCATCGCGAAGGACGCGCTGGCCAAGGCGCGACTCGGCGGTGTCGGCTACCACCCGTCACTGCTGCCGCGACACCGCGGCATCGCGGCGGTGGAGTGGACCGTCAAGTGCGGCGATCCGATCGCCGGCGGCTCGATCTACCACTTGGCCGATCGCTGGGACGCCGGCGCGATCGCGGCCCAGGACTGGTGCTTCGTCAAGCCCGGCGAGGGTGCGCGCGAACTGTGGGAGCGCGCGCTGGCTCCGTTGGGCATCCGGCTGCTGGTGCAGGTGGTGGCCGACGCTGCGCTCAGCGGCAGCCTGCCGGCGCAGACGCAGGACGAGCAGTTCGCCACCAGGGCGCCGAAGCTGCCGAGCGAGTGAACGGTCTCCTGTCGCCGGAATGAACGCCACGGGTCGTGCGTAAACTACGCGCCCGACCCGGCCCTTGGGCGGGCGGTCCAACACCTCGATAACGGAGACAACCCCATGCAGATCACCTCGCGATTCGCCCTCTTCGCTGCCGCCTCCCTCGTGCTGGCCGCCGGCAGCGCCCTGGCGCAGGTGCCGGTGTACGGCGCCAACGTCAACCTCGATCAGGCCCGCAAGGCGATCGCGGCCGGACAGGCGGAAGCGCGCAAGAACAACTGGCCGGTCGCGATCGCGATCGTCGACAACGCCGGCCACCTGGTGGCGTTCGAGAAGATGGACAACACACAGACCGCCAGCGTCGAAGTCGCACAGGACAAGGCCGTCTCGGCCGCGATCTACCGACGTTCGACCAAGGTGGTGCAGGACGGGCTGGCCGGCGGCGGCGCGGGCCTGCGCCTGCTGGCGCTGCGCGGCATGAGCCCGGTCGAAGGCGGCACCCCGCTGGTGGTCGACGGCAAGATCATCGGCGGCATCGGCGTCTCGGGCGTCAACTCCGACCAGGACGGCGTGGTCGCCAAGGCCGGCGCCGACGCGGTCGCGGCGAAGTAGGCGGCAGCGGCGGCACCTATTGCCGCTTGAGCAATCCGGCGGCCACTGCGGTGGCCGCCACGCTTTGTGCGAAACGCGCGTAGCCCTTCGCATTGGCATGGATCTGGTCGGAGCGCAGGCCCTCGTCGGCCAGCACCTCGGCCCAGCCCTGGCGGTGCAGCGGCAGCTTCAGCGCCTGCGCGATCTCGCCGTACAACGGGTGGTCGTTCAGCGAGCCGGTGAACGCCGCCGCCACGCTCGGCCGAGGTATCGCCAGCAGCAGCACCTGCGCGCCGGCGGCACGCACCAGCTCGCAGGCGCTGCGCACATGGGCCCGGGTGTCGGCCTCGGGGAGACGGCGCAGAAAGTCGTTGCCACCGATGCCGATCAGCACCAGCGCAGGTGCATGTTCCTGCAGCAGAACCGGCAGGCACTCGAGCGCCTGCGCGGCGGTATCACCGGGCACGCCGGCGTTGACGATGCGCCAGCCGGTCAGCTGCGCCAGTACCGCCGGGTAGGCGGTATCGGACGTCGCGCCGGTGCCGAAGGTCAGCGAGTCGCCGAGCGCCAGCACGGTGGCGCCGGCTGCGACCGGCTCGGCCCGCGGACGGGAGCGGCTGCACGACGCCGTCAGCGCCGCGGCGGTCACCGCCGTGAAGAGCCGCAGCAGCTGTCGCCGATCGTTGCACATGCCCGCAGTGTAGGCAGCGCAGCCGCCCGCGCTTCGCGCGAGAATGCGCGGCGCTGCCGATGGTCGGCCCCTGGAGCCCGCACTGAACACCCTGTCTCGCTGCTTCGCTGTCGTGCTGACGATCGTTGTCGGGGCGGCCGCGCTCGCCGTCGAGTTGCCGCCGTCGACCCCGGTGCCGGGCGGTGTGGTCGTGCTGCCGCTCGGCGCCTCGGCCGAGCGCCCGCAGGTGCTGGCGGCCAACGGCGTGCCGGCACTGGTGGTCGGCCAGCCATCGGGCTGGAGCGCCGTGGTGGGCATTCCCTTGGCAGCCAAGACGGGACCGGCCACCATCGCCGTGCGCCGCGCCGGCCTGCGCGACCATGCGGTGAGCTACCGCATCGTGGCCAAGCAGTACGCCGAGCAACACCTCAAGGTGCCGCAGGCCAAGGTCGATCTGTCGCCCGAGGACCTGGCCCGCTACGAACGCGAGCGCGCGCACCAGGCCGAGATCATCGCGACCTTCAACGCGTCGTGGCCCGGTGAATTGTGGATGCGCCAGCCCACCCCGGGGCCGCGCTCGAGTTCGTTCGGGCTGCGTCGGATCTTCAACGGCCAGGCGCGCAATCCGCACAGCGGCATGGACATCGCGGCCGAGATCGGCACGCCGGTGGTCGCCGCCGCGGCAGGACGCGTGATCGACACGGGTGACTATTTCTTTAACGGCAACACCGTCTGGCTCGACCATGGCGCCGGGCTGCTGACGATGTACTGCCACCTGAGCGCCATCGACGTGAAGGTCGGCGACACGGTGGCCGCGGGCGAGCGCATCGGCGCGGTCGGCGCTACCGGCAGGGTGACCGGCGCGCACCTGCACTGGTCGGTCAGCCTGAACCGCACGATGGTCGACCCGGCGCTGTTCCTGCGCGAGGCGGCGGCCGCGCGCTGAGGATCCGGCTTTCGATCATCCGACCGACGCGCGACGCATTCAATCGACCCTCCAGGAGAGCCCCTTGCAACTACTTCGTCCGTTCACCGTGGTCGCTGGCCTGGCCGTCGCCACCGCCGCCTGGTCGCAGGCAGACATCACCGCCAAGTCCGCCAAGGAGGCCGGCGCGGTGGTCACCGAGTCCGGGCTCGTCTTCCGCTCGCTGAAGGTCGGCTTGGGGCCGAGCCCGCAGGCGAACGACACCGTGCGTGTGCACTATCGCGGCACCCTGCCCGACGGCAAGGAGTTCGACAGCTCGTACTCGCGCGGCCAGCCGGCGGAGTTCCCGCTCAATCGGGTGATCAAGTGCTGGACCGAGGGCGTGCAGAAGCTCAAGGTCGGCGGCAAGGCCAAGCTGACCTGCCCACCGGGCATCGCCTACGGCGAGCGGGGCGCGGGCGGCGTGATCCCGCCCAATGCCACACTGCTGTTCGAAGTCGAATTGTTGGGTATCGTCGGCCGCTGAAGGCCCCATCCAGCGTCGGTGATGCAAGATTTCGGCGCGCCGGACGACTGATGCGGGTCTGAAGTCCACATCCACGTTGACATGACCATGACCCGTCGCAACCTGTTCTCCTTTCTCGCCGCCGCTGGCCTGTCGGCCAAGGTGCCTGCAGCCTCTGCCGCCGCTCCCGGTACACCGGCGATCGAGCCGTTGCGCCTGACCGATGCGCAATGGCGCCAGCGCCTGGATCCGCAGCAGTACGCCGTGCTGCGCCAGGAGGCCACCGAACGCGCCGGCACCAGCGCGCTCAACCACGAGAAGCGCAAGGGCCGGTACATCTGTGCCGGCTGTGACCTGCCGCTGTTCGAGTCGCAGCACAAGTTCGACAGCGGCACCGGCTGGCCGAGCTTTCACACGCCGATCGCCGGCGCGCTGGGCACCAAGACCGATTTCAAGCTGCTGCTGCCGCGCACCGAGTACCACTGCGCGCGCTGCGAGGGCCACCAGGGCCATGTGTTCGACGACGGTCCGCGCCCGACCGGCAAGCGCTACTGCAACAACGGCGTCGCGCTCAAGTTCGTGCCGGAGGCGGCGTGAGAGTCGGCGCGCTGCGAACGCTCGGCCGGCTGCTGCTCGCAGCCCTGCTGATGCCGGTGATCGGGCTTGCGAATGCGCAGAACGCCGCACCGAGCGCACCGACCGCCAAGGCCACTTTCGCTGGCGGCTGCTTCTGGTGCGTGGAGTCCGACTTCGACAAGGTGCCCGGTGTGTTGAGTACGACTTCGGGCTACACCGGCGGCAAGGTAGCGAACCCGACCTACGAGCAGGTGGCGAGCAAACTGACCGGCCACGCCGAGGTCGTGCAGATCGTGTTCGACCCGACGCGAGTCACCTACGAGCAGTTGCTCGAGAAGTTCTGGCGCACGATCGATCCGACGACCAAGGACGCACAGTTCTGCGACCATGGTTCGCCGTATCGCACGGCGATCTACACGCACGACGCGGCGCAACTGAAGGCCGCGCAGTCTTCGCTGGCCGCGCTGCAGAAGAACAAGCCGTTCAAGGAGCCGATCGTCACCGAGATCGTGATGGCCGGCCCTTTCTACGCGGCCGAGGACTATCACCAGGACTACTACAAGAAGAACCCGGTGCGTTACCAGTACTACCGCACCGCCTGCGGCCGCGACGCGCGGCTCAAGCAGCTCTGGGGCGACAAGGCGCATTGAAGCCTTGACGGCCCTGGCCGCTCGGGCCAGGGGTTTGCGCGTGCTCGCCGCGCGCGCTGCTCGGCGTAGAGTCCTCCGCGAGGAGGAGCGCCTTGTCGACAAGCATCACCGTGCCGCTGTGGTTGGCGCTGGCCATCGTGGCGCTGGCCCTCTGGGCGCTGCTCGATCGCCTGCTGATGCCGAGCGCGCGCTGGTTCATCCGCAGCCGCGCGAACAAGGTGCTCGAGGAGGTGCAGCGCCGGCTGCCGATCCACATCCGGCCGTTCCAGCAGGTGCGCCGGCAGGCGCTGATCGACCGCCTGGTGTTCGACGAGAAGGTGCAGCAGGCGGCGCGCGCCTTCGCCGAGTCGCGCCAGATGCCGCACGAGGTGGCGCTCGATCAGGTGCAGCGCTACGCGCGCGAGATCGTGCCGGCGTTCAACGCCTACATGTACTTTCGCATCGGCTACTGGATCGGCAAGAAGCTGTCGCAGACGCTGTACCGCGTGCGCATCGGCTACACCGACGACGCCGGGCTGAACGCGATCCCCGAGGATGCGACGGTGGTGTTCGTGATGAACCATCGCAGCAACATGGACTACATCATCGCGTCCTATCTCGCCGCCGAGCGCGCGGCGTTGAGTTATGCGGTCGGCGAGTGGGCGCGCGTCTGGGGGTTGCAGCAGCTGATCCGCGCGATGGGCGCGTACTTCGTGCGCCGCAACTCGAAGGACGATCTCTACCGCCGCGTGCTGGAACGCTACATCGCGATGGCCACCGAGGCCGGCGTCACGCAGGCCGTGTACCCCGAAGGAGGTCTGAGCCGCGACGGCCGGCTGCGCGAGCCCCGCTTCGGCGTCATCGACTACATGCTGCGGGGCTTCCGCTCCGATGGCGGACGCGACCTGGTCTTCGTGCCGCTCGGCCTCAACTACGACCGCGTGCTCGAAGACCGCACGTTGCTCCTGAGCGGGGACGCCGAGGCCCGCAAGCCCGGTGCCTGGCGGGCCGCCGGCACGACCTTCACCTTCGTGCTGCACCAGCTGTGGCTGATGCTGCGCAGTCGCTGGCACCGCATGGGATACGCCTGCGTCAACTTCGGCACGCCGGTGTCGGTGCGCGCCTGGACGGCGCAGCGCGGCATCGACTGGCGTGGCCTCGACAAGGCGCAGCGCCAGGCCGAGGTGGCTGCGCTCGGCACCCACCTGATGAGCCAGGTCGGCGCGCTGGTGCCGGTGCTGCCGGTCCCGCTGGTGGCCACCGTGCTGCTGAACGCCCCCGGGCCGGCCGACGCCGACCACCCCCCGTGGGGGTCGGGCCAAGTGGCGGAGCCACATCGGCTTGAGCGCGATCCGGCGCACGGTCTGAGCGAATTCGACATCAAGGCGGCGGTGGCCGAGCTGGTGAGCCGGCTCGAGGCGCGCGGCGCGCGGCTTTACGTCCCTCGCAGCGACTGGGACTATGCAGTGGGCGCCGGGCTGCGTATGCTCACGCTGAGGCATCTGGTCGACGAGACCGACGGCCTGTTTGCGCTGCGCGCCGGCGAGGAACCCGTGCTGCGCTACTACGCCAACTCGATCGCCCATCTGCTGCAGCCGGCCTGATCGGCCGCGTCATCGTCGTGGAGGTGACCATGCGAACCCTCATCAGCCTTGCCGCGCTGGCCGCCTGCAGCGTTGGCGCCGTTGGCGTCCAGGCGGCGGGCTCCGTGCAGGTAACCTTCGTCGAACCCGACAGGTTCGCCGACGCCGGCAGATCGTTCGAACGGCCGGCGAACCTGAAGACGATCGAGGCCCATCTGCGTTCGCTGGGCCAGCGTTACCTGGCCGACGGGCAGGCGTTGAACGTCGAGGTGCTCGACGTCGATCTCGCGGGCGAGTTGCGGCCGTCGCGGCGTTCGGCCGGCGAGATCAGGGTCGCGCGCAGCGCCGACTGGCCGCGCATGAACCTGCGCTACACGCTCGAAGGTGGGGGCCAGCCCGCGCAGCGGGGTGAGGACAGAATCTCCGATCTCAACTACCAGCAGCATCTGTCGAGTTACTCGAGCCGCGACCCGCTCAAGCACGAGAAGCAGATGCTGGAGGCCTGGTTCAAGACGCGGTTTGCGCCGCCTCAGTGAGTTCGTCGTCGGCTTCCTCGCCCAGGAAGCCACCACTCTGATGCGCCCATAGCCGGGCATACAGGCCGCCGTGCGCCAGCAGCGTGCGGTGGTCGCCCTGCTCGACGATGCGACCGTCATCGAGCACCACCAACCGGTCCATCGCGGCGATCGTCGACAGCCGGTGCGCGATCGCCACGACCGTCTTGCCTTCCATCAGCCGATACAGGCTCGCCTGGATGGCGGCTTCGACTTCGCTGTCGAGTGCGCTCGTGGCCTCGTCGAGCAGCAGGATCGGTGCGTCCTTCAGCATCACGCGGGCGATGGCGATGCGCTGGCGTTGCCCGCCGGAGAGCTTGACGCCGCGCTCGCCGACATGCGCGTCGTAGCCGCGCCGACCTTTCGGATCGACCAGCGTCGCGACGAAACCGTCGGCCTCGGCGCGGCGCGCCGCGGCGATCATCAGATCGTCGCCGGCGTCCGGGCGGCCGTACAGAATGTTGTCGCGCACCGAGCGGTGCAGCAGCGAGTTGTCCTGCGTCACCATGCCGACCTGCGCGCGCAGGCTCACCTGCGTGACGGCGCCGATGTCCTGCCCGTCGATCAGGATGCGGCCGGCCTGCAAGTCATAGAAGCGCAGCAGCAGGTTGACGACCGTCGACTTGCCGGCCCCGGAGCGGCCGACCAGCCCGATCTTCTCGCCGGGCCGGATGTGCAGGTTGAAGTCGTCGATCACCGGCGCCTCGGCGCTGTAGCCGAAACGCACGCCGTCGAAGCGAATCTCGCCGCGGCTCACCACGAGCGGCCGCGCATCGGCACGGTCGACGATCAGCTGCGGCCGCGACAACGTGTTCATGCCGTCCTGCACGGTGCCGATGTGCTCGAACAGCGTGGCCATCTCCCACATCACCCAGTGCGAGATGCCGTTCAGGCGCAGCGCCATCGCGCTGGCCGCCGCCACCGCCCCGACGCCGACACGACCCTGGCTCCACAGCCATAGCGCCAGACCGGTGGTCGACAGGATCAGGAACATGCTCAGCGCGTGATTGACCAGCTCGACGCCGGTGACGTAGCGAAACTGCGTGTAGGCGGTGCCCATGAACTCCTGCATCGCGCTGCGCGCATAGGCCGCCTCACGCTGCGCATGCGAGAAGAGCTTGACGGTCGCGATGTTGGTGTACGCGTCGGTGATGCGGCCGGTCATCAGCGAGCGTGCGTCGGCCTGCTGCTGCGCCACGCGGCCGAGCCGCGGCACGAAGTAGCGCAGCGCGGCCGTGTACAGCAGCAGCCAGCCGACGAAGGGCACCAGCAGCAACCAGTCGAAGCCGCCCGCCAGCACCACCATCGTGACGAAGTAGATGATCACGAAGACCAGGATGTCGCAGACGATCAGCACGGTGTCGCGCACCGCCAGTGCCGTCTGCATGACCTTGGTGGCGATGCGGCCGGAGAACTCGTCCTGGTAGAACGCCATGCTCTGGTCGAGCATCAGGCGGTGGAAATCCCAGCGCAGCCGCATCGGGAAGTTCGACGTCAGGCCCTGATACTTGACCAGGCACCACAGGGCGACCACGCCGATGCTCGCGATGAGCACCACGCCGAGCCACAGCAGCGTGCCGCCGTGTTCGGCCCAGAAGCGGTCAGGCGGCACGGCACCCAGCCAGTCGACCACGCTGCCGAGCATGCCGAACAGCACCGCCTCGAACACACCGACCATCGCGACGAACACGATGATCACCGCGACGTGCAGCCGCACACCCTTCGTGCATGCCCACACGAACGGCAGCAGCCCGTGCGGCATGGCCGCGGGCGGCGCATCGGGATACGGATGGACCAGGCGCTCGAAGCGGGAGAGCATCGCGGCGATCAGGTTTGTCGGCAAAGGCGGGGAGCGTACCGGAATCGCGCCGTGCTGCCGTCGACGCGCACGCTCACACCAAGCACCGCCGCACGGACGGCGCCGGGCGCGCGTGCTCAGCGGCCCCTGTGCCGATGACGCGTGGGCGCAGTCGCCCACCCCGTCACGGCGCAGCGACGTACTTGTTGCCCGATGCCTTGAAGCGCTCGACGGCCTTCTTCAGGTCGGTGTACTGCTCGCAGCCGAAGGTGCAGACCTTGTCGAGCGCCGCCAGGCGCTTCTCGGCGCCGGCGAGGTCACCCTTCATCAGATAGAGCTCGCCCGAGTACTCCAGTGCATTGCGGTGCTTGGGATCCAGCCGCAACGCCTCGTCGTAGTGCCGCTCGGCGGCCGCCAGATCGGGTGTCGCCGCCTTGCGCAGGCTGTAGCCCATCAGATTGTTCCAGTCGGCACTGCCAGTGTCGTTGACGCGCTTGAGTTCGCCGATCGCCGCCGCCCATTGCCTGGCCTGGATGTGGCTGCGAGCCTGGGCGAGTTTGTCGTCGGCCGGCTTCACGTCGGGCGTGTCGGCGGCCTGCACCGTCGAACAGATCAGACCGAACAGGATGGCCGCGCACAGGCGGCGGATTCGGCAGTTCATGGCTCGCACCTCGGCGTCGTGGATCAGGGCCGCGAGCATGCCGGACCGATGGGGCGTTTCGCAATCCCCTGCCGCGCGACGCGGGAATGCCCCGCCAGCGTGGCAGGGCGGGCTGTGTACGCCTGCAACATCGCCCCGGCGGCCGCGGCCATGCCGTATGCTGTGCGACACCGGGGCACTCCAGGGTGCCTGCAGGGATGCACCCCACTGTAGGAGCGGCCATTTGGCGACCCCGAACTATTCGTACGAGAAACGCCAGCGCGAGCTGGCCAAGAAGCGCAAAGCCGAAGAGAAGCGCCAGCGCAAGCTGAGCCAGAAGCCCGACGGCACGCCCGGCCAGCCGGCGCCGGGCGAATCGCCGGCCGACGGCTCGTCGTCACCGGCACCCGGCGTCGACCCGACGACCTGAGACGCGCGACTTCATTGTGCCGGCCGGGCTGCAGCGAGCGGCCGACTTCTGGCACAATGCGCGCTCGGCGCCACCTCCGGGTGGCGCCTTTCGTTCATCCCCTCTGGCCCTTGCATCGAGCGGCGGGCGCCTCCCAGGCGCTGTGATACCGAACTCGAATCCTGGTTGGCGGCGATGCCGTCGTACCAGCGAACGCGGCCCACCTCGAGGCTTCAGTCGCGCGTGACGACTCCACCCACGCGGTGACAACGGTGTGATCCACCGCTGCAGCGCGAGGCACTGTGCTGGCGGGCGCGTTGAGTGCTCGCAGGGCCCGTGCCGACTGTTCCTCGAAAAGGCAAGCCATGAGCTTCGACGACTTCCAACGCGCCGTGTCCGGCGTTCCCCCTGTCGTGACCGCGCCCGCGCGGCCCGATGGTTCGGCCTTCGCCGCGCTCGGCCTGGCCGCCGAGCTGGCCAGCGCGGTCGCCCGCGCCGGCTACACCGCACCCACCGAGGTGCAGGCGCAGACGATCCCGCAGGTGCTGCAGGGCATCGATCTGCTGGTCAGCGCGCAGACCGGCAGCGGCAAGACGGCGGCCTTCGTGCTGCCGGCGCTGCAGCGTGTGTTGATGGCCCGTCAGGATCCGGAGCAGCGCCGCGCCAAGGGTGTGGCATCCGGCCCGCGCATTCTGGTGCTGGCACCGACGCGCGAACTGGCGCTGCAGGTCACCCGCGCCTGCAGCGTGTATGGCGGGGCCATCGCCGGCCTGCGCGTGGCCAGCGTCGTCGGCGGCGTGCCCTACGGCGCGCAGCTGAAGGCGCTGTGTGGCCCGCTGGACGTGCTGGTGGCCACCCCCGGCCGCCTGATGGACCTGATGCGCTCGGGCAGCGCCGTGCTGCGCAACGTGCAGGTGCTGGTGCTCGACGAGGCCGATCGCATGCTCGACATGGGCTTCATCGACGACATCCGCTTCATCGCGCAGGCGCTGCCGGCGACGCGCCAGACGCTGATGTTCAGCGCCACCTTCGGCGGCGAAGTCGGTGAGCTGGCGCGCAGCCTCACGCGCGAACCGCGCCGCGTCAACGTAGCCGGTCACACCGATCGGCACCAGGACATCGAGCAGCGCCTGTACTGGGCCGACAGCATGGGCCACCGCCACGCGCTGCTGGAACACCTGCTGGTCGATCGCGACGTCGAACAGGCGCTGGTGTTCACCAGCACGCAGCGCGAGGCCGACCAGTTGGCCGACCGGCTGGCCGACATCGGCCATCCGGTGGCGTCGCTGCACGGCGGCATGCCGCAGGGCCGACGCACCCGCGTGCTGACCGACCTGCGCCAGCGCCGGCTGCGCGTGCTGGTCGCCACCGACGTCGCCGCGCGCGGCATCGACGTGCCGAGCATCACGCATGTGTTCAACGTCGGCCTGCCGATGAAGGCAGAAGACTACGTGCACCGCATCGGCCGCACCGGCCGCGCCGGCCGCACCGGCCTGGCCATCACGCTGGCCGAGCGACGCGACACGCCGGCCGTGCGCCGCGTCGAGCGCTTCACCACGCAGCGTATCGCCGAAGCGACCGTGCCGGGCATGGAGCCGCGTCCGGCGCCCAAGGTCGTACACCAGCGCCCGGGTGCCAAGCCGCCGGCAGCGCGCCGCGGCG
>CALMQI010000102.1 GCA_937871935.1 uncultured Burkholderiales bacterium | reverse complement strand
AGGCCGCGCCGGCCGGTCGATACGACATGCCATCGCGCGCCGACTGCCTGGCCTGCCATGGCGATGCACGGTCGCCCGTGCTGGGCTTCGGCGCGCTGCAACTCGGGGCCGAGCTGCCGCGCTGGGTGCGTGAGGGCCGCGTGCGCCACGCGCCGCCGGCCTGGCGCGACCGTGCGCCTGAAATCGCCGGTGCGACCGACACCGAACGCGCGGCCCGCGGCTACCTGCACGCCAACTGCGGCCACTGCCATCACACCCCGGGGGGTGTGCCGGTGGCGCTGACGCTGGCGCAGGACGTGGCTGGCGGCCCTGCGCCAGCGCAGGCCCAACTGCACGACGCGCTGCGCCGCATGTCCACGCGCGAACCCACGCAGCAGATGCCCCCGCTGGGCACTCGCATCCCCGACCCGCAGGGCCAGGCGCTGCTGCGCGCCTGGCTCGACGACCTGCCCGTCCGCAGCGCCCTCAACCCTCCACCGGAGAGCCTTCGATGAAACCCATCCGCACCACCCACCGCCGCACCCGCCTGGCCCGCATCGCCCTGCCCGGCGCACTCGCACTCGCCACCACGATGGTCATGCTCGCCAGCAGCGTGGCCCTGGCCGCCGAGCCCGCGCCGCCGGCGCGCCTGACGCCCGAGCAGGCGCGTGGCCAGTATCTGATGTCCACGTCAGCCTGCATGGACTGCCACACACCCTGGAAGATGGGCGACAAGGGGCCCGAGCCCGACCTCACGCGGCTGTACTCGGGCCACCCCGAGCAGCTGAAGATGCCGCCGCCGCCGGCGCTGCCCGAGGGCCCCTGGGTCATGACCGCCGGTGCCACCAACACCGCCTGGGCCGGCCCGTGGGGCGTGAGCTTCACGGCGAACCTGACGCCCGACCGGGAGACGGGCCTGGGCCGCTGGACCGAGGCCGACTTCATTCGCACGATCCGCACCGGCCGCCACATGGGCCGTGGCCGCGAGGTGCTGCCGCCGATGCCGATCGCGGTCTACAACAATTTCACCGATCGGGACCTGAAAGCCATCTTCGCCTACCTGCGCACGGTGCCGCCGATCCGCAACAAGGTGCCCGATCCCGTGCCGCCGGCACCGGCGGGCTCACGGTGAGGCGACGCGCGGGCATGGAGAGCCGGCACGCCGACGATCCCGCAGGATCAGCAGCAATAGCACCGCCAGGCCACTGAACAGCAGCGGCCAGTCCTGCGGCACCCCCAGCAGGAACGCCGCACTGCCGCCCAACAGCGACCAGCCCAGCGGGATGATCAACAGCCAGCGAGGCACGGGCGCGCGGGTCAGCAGCAGCACGCCGAAGGAGAAGAGCGTCAGCGGGCATGGTGTGATGCCGAACGTCGGCTGCGCCGGATAGCCGTGCCCGGCCCAGCGGCCGAGCAGCGGATAGATCACGGCCGCGTACACCACCAGGGCCCACACTTGCGCGACCGACGTCAATCTCTCGCTCGCTAGAATGCATGCATGCCCCGTCGGGTGATCGCCTTCTTGCTTGCCGTCGTCTTGCTCTGGTCCGGTCTCAGCACCCTGGAGGCACCGAGCGCGTCAGCGCAGCCCTTACCCGATCAACCGTACGCCATGGCGCACGCGGGCGGGCTGGCAGCCGCGCCTGAGGGCTCGGTCGAACAGCACCACCTGGACGACCTGCCTTCGCAAGCGCAGAACGATCCATCCACCGAGGGGCCGGGCTTGTTGCCGGCACCGCTGACGGCCACCGCTCCCTTGTTGGTCGTGACCCAGCCACACGTCTTCGTGTCCACGGCGGCGGGTCCGCCCTACCTCGCCGGGCCCCTGCGCCCACCCTGCAGCGACGCCATCAGCGGCTGACCCGTCTGCATCTCGCCGACCGCCAATGCGGCGCTGCACTCGCGCGCCGTGAACGCTCGCACCGAGCCGCCGCGTCGCGCGTGTCAGCGCATCCCCAAATCGAGGTCGTTCTGCCGAGACATCCTCGCTCGCGGCCGGACACCTCCCCACACGCTCTCAACTTCTCAGGACATTCCATGAACCAGACCACCACCTACGACGCCCTGCAGACGGGCGCCTTGCGCGAACGCAACCGCGTCCTGCGCAATACCTACTGGCTGCTGGCCCTGTCGATGGTGCCCACCGTGCTGGGCGCTTGGATCGGTGTCAGCACCGGCATCGCGCGCGCCATGTCGCCGGGCATCGGCCTCGTCGTCTTCCTCGTCGGCGCCTTCGGCTTCATGTTCGCGATCGAGAAGACCAAGAACTCGGCGGCCGGCGTGCCGATCCTGCTGGCCTTCACCTTCTTCATGGGCGTGATGCTGTCGCGCCTGGTCGGTGCGGTGCTCGGCCTGTCCAACGGGGCCGGGCTGATCATGACCGCCTTCGCCGGCACGGGCGCCATCTTCCTGGGCATGGCCATGCTGTCGTCGGTCATCAAGCGCGACCTATCGTCGATGGGCAAGTTCCTCTTCATCGGCGCTGTTCTGCTGCTGGTGGCCGGGCTGGCGAACTTCTTCATCCAGTCCGGCGCGCTGATGATCACGCTGTCGGTGCTGGCCATCGGCATCTTCTCGGCCTTCATCCTGTACGACCTGAAGCGCGTGCAGGACGGCCACGAGACCAACTACGTGATCGCCACGCTGGGCGTCTATCTGAGCCTGTACAACGTGTTCCAGTCGCTGCTGACCCTGCTGGGCCTGGGCGGCAGCCGCGACGAGTAGATCGCGCAGCGGTGGCCGCTCAGATCGTCGACATGGTGCCTCCCGGATGACCGAGCCGGCCGCGACCCCGGCCGGCCGGCTGCCCTTGTCGGCCATGCTGCATGCCCTGGCACAGGACGACAGTCGCGAGCGCATCGCCGTCAGCGACCTGCTGGCAGCGCTGGGCGATCGCGCGCTGGCCGCCCTGTTGTTCGTGTTCGCGGTGCCCAATGTGCTGCCGGTGCCGCCGGGCACATCCACCGTGCTCGGCGCGCCGCTGGTCTTCCTGGCGGCGCAACTGGCCTTCGGCCGCCGGCCCTGGCTGCCAACCGTGATCGCCCGGCGCACGATGACGAGGGCCGACTTCGCTACCGTGGTCCGTCGCATCGGCCCCTGGCTGGCCCGCGCCGAACGGCTGCTGAGGCCGCGCGTCGAGCGGCTGGCGCAGCCACCGATGGAGTATTTGATCGGCCTGGTGTGCCTGCTGCTGGCGGTGGTGCTGGTGCTGCCCGTGCCGCTGGGCAACATACTGCCTGCGCTGGCCATCAGCCTGCTGGCACTGGGCATCCTCGAGCGTGACGGCCTGTGGATCCTGGCCGGATTGGGCACGGCCGTCGTGTCGGCCATCGTGGTGTCGGGCGTGGTGTACGCGATGGTCAAGGCGGCGATCTACTTCGTCACCGAGGTGCTGTGATGAATCGACGGCCGTGCTTCTGGGCATGGTGACCGCCGTGTTCGGCGGGGTGCTGCGCGATGTTGTCTGCTACGTCGCGCAAGGTGCCGCCACCGAAAGCGGCCAGACCGCCGACCACGCAGATGCTCACCGCCTCGCCAGTCATCGCACGATCCTTCGACCCGGCAACACGCCGAGATCGCAACCAGGGTGCCACTCGCGTTGTGAGTGTGGCGCGTCCGAGTCGATTCGCGCGAGGCGACGCTTTCTATACTCGGACGCATGAACACCATCGCGGCTGCGCGGTACCGTCGCGGCCCCGCCGCGGCGCTCGCGCTGGCGCTGAGCGTGCTCGCCTTCCTGTGCGGCTGCGCGGGCCTGCCCCACACCGGCCATGGCCCGCCGTCGATGGCGCTGCCGGCCGACGCAAATTCGGCACTGGCGCGGCTGGCCGCGCAGGCGTCACCCGATCCAGAATTGAGCGGCTTCCGGTTGATGCCTTCCGGCCCCTTCGCGCTCGACGCACGGCTGGAGCTGATCAGGCGTGCCGAGCGCTCGCTCGATGTCCAGTACTACCAGATCGAGAACGACGAAACCGGACGTTTTCTGCTGAGGCAGTTGCGCGATGCCGCGTCGCGCGGTGTGCGGGTGCGCTTGCTGATCGACGATCTCTACACCGCCGGCGACGAGGCGTTGTGGCTCGGCCTGGCAGTGCATGCCGGCATCGAGGTGCGGCTGTTCAATCCGTTCACCGCCGGCCGCGCACACCTGGCGACGCGCCTGCTGGGTGCGCTGTTCGACTTCGAACGTGTCAACCGGCGCATGCACAACAAGCTGATGATCGCCGACGGCGCGCTGGCCGTCGCCGGCGGCCGCAACATCGCTAACCGCTACTTCAGGCGTACGGCGGGCGAGAACTTCATCGACCTCGACACCTTTGTCGCCGGAGCCGTCATTCCCAGGCTGGCGCGCCTGTTCGACCAGTACTGGAACAGCCCGTACGTCTACCCGATCCAGACGATCGCCGCCGGCGGTCAACCGCGCGAGGTGCTGCAGCAGCAGTTCGATCGACTCACCGCGCCCGACCGCGCGCCGCCGCCAACGCCACCGCCGCCCAACGACGTGCTCGGCTATGGGCCGATTCGCGACGATCTCGCGGCGGGGCGCCTCGCGCTGATCTGGACGACCGCCGAGGTCTACGCCGACTCGCCCGACCGGGTGATCGGGCGTACCGTCACCTATGGCGGCGTCCCGCTGCTCGACGTGGAGGCCGTTCGCTACAACGTTGTCGAGCAGATGCGACGTGCGCAATCGGAAATCGCCATCGCCTCGCCGTATTTCATCCCGGGCGAGGTGGGGCTCGAGGTGCTGTCGGGCATTCGTCGCAAGGGCGTGTTGGTGAGCGTGGTCACCAGTTCGCTGGCGGCCACTGACGAGCCGCTGGTGCACACCGGTTACCGGCGCTACCGCGAAGACATGCTCGCGCTCGGCGTCGAGCTGTACGAGCTCAGCTCGAATCGTGCCCGCCGCAGCCTGCGCCTGGGTGTCTTCGGCACGGAGATCGGCCGCCTGCACCTGAAGACCGCGGTGATCGATCGCCGCGCGCTGTTCGTCGGCTCGATGAACTTCGACCCACGCTCCAAGTATCACAACACCGAGATTGGGCTGATCGTGTTCAGTCCGGAGATGGCGCAGCAGGTCCTGAAGCTGATCGACCTGCTGAAGCAGCAGGGGTCGTATCGCCTGCGAATCGGTGCGCCGTCGGGTCGGCTCGAATGGGTCAGCGACGAGTCCGACGGGGAGGCCGTCGTCGACTCCGAGCCCGACACCGGGTTCTGGACTCGCCTGCTGCTCGAACTGATGGCGCCGTTGACGCCGGAAAGCTTGCTGTAGCGCAGATGGCTGCCAGCCGGGCGTCGCTAGCGTATGTGCACAGCCTCGATCTGCACCAGCAGCCGCACCTGATCCTCGAAGCCGAAGTTCAGGCCCCAGTCGATTCCCCACTGGCTGCGTGACACTGTCGTCTCGAAGTCCCCGCCGCAGACTTGGCGATTGATCAACGGGCTCGTGTAGCAGCCGAACCGGTTGGCCTTCAGGGTGATCGGATTCGTCCGGCCGAGCAGCGTGAGCGTGCCCTTGACCTCCTGCACCTTGTCGTCGGCAAAGACCATTCGGTCGGCGACGAAGCGCCCGGTCGGGAATTCGGCGACGTTGAGGAAGTCCTTGCTCTGAATATGCCGGTTGAGCAGTTCGACGCCGGTGTTGATCGAGCCGATGTCCATCGTGATGTCGACCCGCCCGCTGCGGCCACTGTCGTCGATCTGCACGACGCCGTCCTTGGTGCTGAACCGGCCACGATTGGTACTGGTACCGTAGTGGCCGATCTCGTACAACACGAAGGTGTGCGTCGGATCGATCGCGTAGCGCGCACCCTTGACCGGGCCGCTGGCCGGCGTGGCGGGCAGCGGCGGCGCCTGCTGGCTCAGAACCGGGGCAACGGCCAGGTACAGGGCGAGGGCACAGACGATTCGCGTCGTCATTGTCACTTGTCTCGTGGAAGTGGCACGCCGAATTCTCGCCCTGGTGCTCTCAGGGCAGGTACGGATCTTTTGTCTCGACCGTTCGAACCCATCGATGCTCGCTGCCCTGCTCAGCGATCCTGTGCCACGCGCTGCCCATGTTGCCGGCGCCGATTCGTCTCAGGCCTTCTCGACGACGATTGTTGCCCTGTCCTACGCCAATGCACATCGTGCACAGTGCATATCGGCCTTGGCAGCGCAGATTCGCGCCCCCGGAACGGTCTGCGATCCCGTGCCCCAGCTGGCCGACCGACTGTCGCCTGTCTGGCACGAGGCGGCTGTTGGCGGTGTCCCTGTGCGACCTGCTGCCCTATTCCACCGTCACGCTCTTCGCCAGATTGCGCGGCTTGTCGACGTCGGTGCCCCGCGCGACCGCGGTGTGATACGCCAGCAGCTGCAGCGGCACCACGTGCAGGATGGGTGACAGCGCGCCGTAGTGCTCGGGCATGCGGATCACGCGGATGCCGGGGCCGCTGTCGATGTGCGTGTCGCTGTCGGCGAAGACGAAGAGTTCGCCCCCGCGGGCGCGCACTTCCTGCAGGTTGCTCTTCAGCTTCTCGAGCAGCGTGTCGTTGGGCGCCACGGTCACCACCGGCATGGCCGATGTGACGAGCGCGAGCGGCCCGTGCTTCAGCTCGCCGGCCGGGTAGGCCTCGGCGTGGATGTAGCTGATCTCCTTGAGCTTGAGCGCGCCTTCCAGCGCGATCGGGTAGTGCATGCCGCGGCCGAGGAAGAGCGCGTTCTCCTTGCGCGCGAACTCCTCGGCCCAGGCGATCACCTGCGGCTCCAGCGCCAGCACCGCCTGCACCGCCACCGGCAGATGGCGCAGCGCCTTCAGGTGCGCGGCCTCCTGCGCGTCGGTGAGGCGCTTGCGGGTCTGCGCCAGCGCCAGCGTGAGCAGGAAGAGCGCGACCAGCTGCGTGGTGAAGGCCTTGGTCGAGGCGACGCCGATCTCCACCCCGGCGCGGGTGAGGAAGTGGTGCGCGCACTCGCGCACCATCGCGCTGGTGCCCACGTTGCAGATCGTCAGCGTGTGCAGCATGTCCAGCGAGCGCGCATGCTTGAGCGCGGCAATGGTGTCGGCCGTCTCGCCGCTCTGGCTGATGGTGACGACCAGCGTCTTCGGGTTCGGCACGCTGTCGCGGTAGCGGTATTCGCTGGCGATCTCCACGTTGCACGGAATGCCGGCGATCGATTCGAGCCAGTACTTGGCGGTCGAGCCCGCGTAGTAGCTGGTGCCGCAGGCGAGGATCAGCACCTGCTCGACCTGCTTGAAGACCTTGAACGCGCCGTCGCCGAACAACTCGGGCGAGATGCCTTCCACCGCGTCGAGCGTGTCGGCGATGGCACGCGGCTGCTCGAAGATCTCTTTCTGCATGTAGTGGCGGTAGGGCCCCAGCTCGGCCGCACCGGAATGCGCCTGCACGGTGCGCACCTCGCGCTGCACGCGCTGGTAGCGGCCGTCCTTCTGGCGCGAGACGATCCAGTGCTTGCCGAGCTGCAGATCGACCACGTCGCCCTCTTCGAGGTAGACGATCTGGTCGGTCACGCCGGCCAGCGCCATGGCGTCGGAGGCGAGGTAGTTCTCGCCCTGGCCGACGCCCATGATCAGCGGCGAGCCTTCGCGCGCACCGACCACGCGGTGCGGCTCGTCGCGGCAGAACACGGCGATGGCGTAGGCGCCTTTCAGGCGCAGCGTGGCACGCTGCACCGCGTCGAACAGGTCGCCGTCGTAGAGGTGGTCGACCAGGTGCGCGATCACCTCGGTGTCGGTCTGGCTCTCGAACACGTAGCCCTTGGCCTGCAGTTCGGCGCGCAGCTCGTCGTGGTTCTCGATGATGCCGTTGTGGACCAGCGCGATGCGGTCGCGCGAGAAGTGCGGATGCGCGTTGTGCACCGCGGGCGCGCCGTGGGTGGCCCAGCGCGTGTGCGCGATGCCGGTGCCGCCGCTGACGCCGTCGCCGGCCACCAGCGCGTCGAGCTCGGCCACGCGCGAGGTGCTGCGCGTGCGCCGCAGTGCGCCGCCCTGATGCACCGCGACGCCGCAGCTGTCGTAGCCGCGGTACTCGAGCCGCTTGAGGCCCTCGACCAGGATCGGGACGATGTTCTTCGTGCTGACGGCACCGACGATTCCACACATGGCTAGCGACCTCGGTTGAAAGCGGACGACGGCATGCTAGGCGCCTCGCTATGATGAATGCTTGCAGTTTTTAGACATCTATGGAATGTTTGATCGTCGTGTACTATGCACGGAGTTTTATTTCAGTGTTTGTTCATGAATGACTGATCGTTCCAACATGGTCCCCCTGGATGCGGTGGATCACCGTCTGCTCGACCTGCTGCAAACCGACGCCGCGCGCTCCAACCTGGCGCTGGCCCAGGCCGCCGGCGTGTCGCCGGCGACGGCGATGCGGCGGGTGCAGCGCCTCGTGAAGGCAGGCGTCGTCGAACGCCAGGTGGCCATCGTGTCGCCGCAGGTCTTCGGCAGCGGTCTCACCGCGGTGGTCGAGGTCACGCTCGATCGCCAGAGCGCCGAGCGGCTCGACGCGTTCGAGGCGCGCGCACTTGCCGAGCCGGCGGTGCAGCAGTGCTACCGCGTCGCGCCGGGGCCAGACTTCGTGCTCGTGGTGTGGGTGGTCGACATGGCGGCCTACAACGCGCTGGTGCAGCGCCTGTTCACCGAGGACGCCAACGTGCGCAACGTGAAGAGCTACTTCGCGACGCGGCGCGCCAAGTTCGAGCCGCGCGTGGATCTCAAGCCGGCGCTGGCGGCGCCGGCTGCGCCGACTTGATGAGCGCCAGCCCCTTGAGGTATTCGCCCTCGGGGAATTCGATCGTCGTCGGGTGGTCGCAGGCGGCCTCGAGCCGCTGCACGATCGCCGCGTTGACGCCGGCGTCGAGCCCGGCGCCTGCGACGATCTTGTGGAACAGCTCGGCGCCGATACCACCCGAGCACGAGAAGGTGAACAGCAGCCCGCCCGGCGCGAGCAGCTTGAGTGCCAGGCGGTTGATGTCCTTGTAGGCGCGCGCGGCGCGGTCGGCATGCGAGGCGGTCGGCGCGAATTTCGGCGGGTCGAGCACAATCGCATCGAAGCTCTCGCCGGCCTTCAGCCGGTCGCGCAACAGCTGATTCACGTCGGCGTCCACATACTGTGCATCCGCATCGGCAAAGCCGTTGCGCGCCAGGTTGTCGCGCGCACGCTGCAGCGCCGGCGCCGACGAGTCCACGCTCACCACCTCGCGGGCACCGCCGGCCAGCGCGGCGACGCTGAAGCCGCCCGTATAGCAGTAGCAGTTGAGCACCCGCGCGCAACCCAGCCGTCGCACCCATTGCGCAAAGAGATGCCGGTTGTCGCGTTGGTCGAGGTAGAAGCCGGTCTTGTGGCCTTCGGCCACGTCGAGGCCGAGCTGCCAGTCGTGTTCGCGGATCACCACCTCGGTGACGCCGTCGCCGCGTAACCAGCCGGTGCGTTCGGCCAGGCCCTCGAGCGTGCGCACGCCGGAATCGCTGCGTTCGTACACACGCGTCAGGCCGGTGGCCGCCACCAGCGCATCAACGATCGCGCCGCGCCAGCGCTCGGCGCCGGCGGAGAGGAACTGCACGCTCAAGGTGTCGGCATAACGATCGGCGATGAAGCCGGGCAACCCGTCGGCCTCGCCGTGCACCAGCCGCACGCCGTCGCTGGCGACGGCCAGTCGCGCGCGCAGCGCCACCGCCGACTGCACGCGCCGCCCGAAGAACGCGGCGACGATGCGCTCGGCCTCGTCGAAGCTCCAGGCGCGCACGCGGATCAGCGAGCGCGGGCTGAAGGCACCCCAGGCCAGAAAGCTGCCGTCGTGCGCCTGCACGCGCACCGTCTCTCCGGAGTCGCCGCCGCCCTTGTGCACGCTACCCTCGAACACCCACGGGTGGCGGCGCAGCAGCGAGCGCTCCTTGCCGTCGCGCAACACCACCGTCTTCATCGGCGGCGGGCGCGCGGGTGCGCGGCGTCGTACACCTTGGCCAGGTGCTGGTAGTCGAGCTTGGTGTAGACCTGCGTCGTCGCGATGTTGGCATGGCCCAGCAGCTCCTGCACCGCGCGCAGGTCGCCGCTGGACTGCAGCAGGTGCGACGCGAAGCTGTGGCGCAGCATGTGCGGATGCACGTGCGTCGGCAGCCCGGCCACGCGTGCCAGCAGCGCGAGCCGCGCGCGCACCTGGCTGGCCGACAGCCGCGTGCCGCGCTGGCTGACGAAGAGCGCCGCCTCGTCGCCGCGCACGACCTCGCCGCGTAGCGCCAGCCACGCGTCGAGCGCACGACACGCCGCCTCGCCCACCGGCACGCTGCGGCGCTTGCTGCCCTTGCCGAGCACGTGCGCGCTGCGGTCACTGCGGTCGACCCAGCCCGCCGCCTGCGCCGACGCGTCGGCGTCGAGCGACACCAGTTCGCCGACGCGCAGCCCGCAGCCGTAGAGCAGCTCGACCATCACGTGGTCGCGCGCATGCAGCCACGCCGGCGCGTCGCCGACGGCGCCCTGCTCGGCCAGCGCCACCGCCTGGTCGACCGGCAGCGCCTTGGGTAGCGGCTTGGGCGCCTTGGGCGCGCGGATGCCGTCGACCGGGTTGTGGCTCACGCGGCCCTGCTGGCCCCACCAGCGGAAGAGCCCGCGCCAGGCGGCCAGCGCGATCGCAATGCTGCGGGGCCCGAGGCCGCGCGCGCGCAGCTGCGTGACCCAGTGGCGCACATGGTGGGCGCGCGCGGACTCGAGCTCGACACCCTCTTCGGCCGCCGCGGCCTGCAGCCCGGCAAGCGCGTCGCGGTACAGCGCCAGCGTACGCGTGGCGAGCCGGCGCTCGACCGCCAGGTGCTGCACGAAACGCTCGAGCTCGGGCAGCAGCATGCGGTCGCCGACGCGCGCTAGAACGCCGGCAACAGCCGCGACAGGCCCGCGCTGGCGATCTCGCCGATGCGCGCGAGGAACTCGGTGCCCATGTCGGCGCTGTAGCGCGTGGGGTCGGGCGAGCCCAGCACCAGCAGGCCGAAAGCGCCGGGCGTCGCGCCATGGCGCAGCGGAATCATCGCCACCGACGCCACCGTGGCCGGCTCGTCGAGCCAGCCGCAGGCCTCGAAGCTGGAGTTGGGCCCGCAGTACGGCAGCTCGAGGCTGCCGGCGAAGGTGCGCACGTCGTCGGAGGCGCCCTGCGCGAAACGCAGCGCCGCGAACGGATCGGCCGCACCCCACAGCCGCAGCGCCGCGCGCGGGATCATGAACTCGTGCTTCAGCTCGCGGATGATCACCTCGGGCAGGTCGCCGGCGTTGGCGGTGAGCAGGATCGCGCGTGTCCAGCGGTGCAGCCGGTCGGCGATGAGCTCGTTGTCCTGGCCGTGGCGGATCATCTGCACGATGCGATGCTCAAGGCCCTTGATCTTGTCGCGCAGCATTTCCATCTGCCGCTCCTGCAGCGACACCGCGCGCTGGCCGTGCGGGCTGGTCAGGCGCGCCGCGGCCAGCAGGTCGGCATGGCGCTCGAAGAACTCGGGCGTCTCGGCCAGGAACTTGGCGATTTCGTCTTCGGTGACGCCGGGAATACTCATACTTCAATTTCTCCTTCGAAGACGGTTTCGGCGGGGCCGGTCATCAGCACGCTGGCATCAATGGCCGGCCACTCAATGGTGAGCACGCCGCCGCGGGTGTGCACGTCGACCCGCGCGTCGAGCCAGCCGAGCCGGATGCCGGCCACCACGGCGGCGCAGGCGCCGGTGCCGCAGGCGAGCGTCTCGCCGGCATGGCGCTCGTGGACGCGCAGCGCGATCTGCGTGCGCGACACCACCTGCATGAAGCCGGCGTTCACCTTGCGCGGGAAACGCGCGTGCATCTCGACCATCGGCCCCATCTGCGCCACCGGCGCGACGCGCACGTCCTCGACACGCTGCACCGCGTGCGGGTTGCCCATCGACAGCACCGCCACCTCGACCACGCGGCCCGGCTCCAGCTCGAGCGGCCACAACTCGAACGCGCCCACGCTGCGCGGCGTCAGGCCGCTGGCGTCGAAGGGCAGCGCGATGTGCTCGAACACCGGCGCGCTCATGTCGACGGTGACGCGGCCGTCCTCCTGCTGGCGCAGCTCGAGCACTCGATTCATCGTCTCGACGCGGATGCGGTCGCGCGTGGTCAGGCCGTGCTCGCGCGCAAAGCGCACGAAGCAGCGCGCGCCGTTGCCGCAATGCTCGACCTCGTCGCCGGTGTTGTTGAAGATGCGGTAGCGAAAGTCGACACCGTCGCGCTGCGACGGCTCGACCAGCAGGATCTGGTCGGCGCCGACACCGAAGCGCCGGTCGCCGAGGCGGCGCAGCTGCTCGGGCGTGAGCTCGATCGGGGCGCGCGTGGCGTCGAGCATCACGAAGTCGTTGCCCGCGCCCTGCATCTTGGTGAAGCGAAGCCGCATGCCGCGATTATGGCCGCCGCCCTGCGCTGCCCTGGCCACGTCGGCGCGCCGCACGCGCGCTGAAAGACAGCGCGACTAGCGTGCCGGTGCCGCCAAACGGCTCTTGACGCCCGCGCTCACGCGGGCCGGAAAGAAACCGGTGTCGAGATGTTCCATCAGCGCCGCGCGCTCGTCGGTGCCCAGCGTGCGCATCTCCTGCGCCAGCGCATCGGCCACCTCGTCCTGCTCGGACGGCGGCAGCGCGTGCAGCTGCTCGCGCGCCTGGCGCAACTGCGGAATCATCGGCTGCATCATGCCCATGCCCATGCCGAGTGCGGGCACCGCGGCGGGGACCAGCACCATGCATTCCTTCAGTTCGGTCTGCAGCGCCTGCGGCAGGAAGCCGAGTTCGTGCAGCGCGTCGATCGTCTGCACCGTCTCGGTCGGCGACAGCGGCCGACCCATGGCCTGCTGCAAGCCCGGCGGCAAGGCGATCTGCCCGGGTACCGCCAACATGCCCGCAGGCAGGCTGGCGCCCGCGGGCATCAACGCCGCCATCTGCGCCACCAATGCCGGCGACACGCCGGCACCGGTTGGCAGCCCCGGCATGCCGGGCATCGACGCGCCCGGCGGCAGCTGCGGCATCACCATGCCCGCCGGCAACTGCGGCAGGCCCGCCCCGAGGGCCATGCGGGCGCCGCCACGCGCGTCGAGCGCAGTCAGTGCATTGGCCAACGCGATGCCCTTGCAGCCCATGTCGCGGATGCTGTTCAACAAGGTGTCCTTCAGCATCGATGTGGCGGACTGCTGCACCATCTGCCGGACCAGCAGCAGGATCGCCGGCGCCAGCGCCTGGGCCGGCAGCGCCAGACCCGCCAGCACGGCAGCGGCGACGAGCGATCGGCGCAGGGGTCGAAACATGAGGTTCCCAAGTGCAGGCATGTGGATTCCTTGCGCAGCGTAGGCCATCCGCCTCATTGGCGGACCGCGGTAAACCGCCATTGCGAGTCGAGAGTCGACCCGTCGGGCAGGACCGCGGTGAATCGGCCCTCGATCACCTGCCCGTCGGCAGACACCGTGTACAGCGCCGGATCGTCGACATGCAGCCACTCCCAGCTCTGCTGACCGACCGAGGTCTGGTTCACCTGCGGGCAAACCATTGAGGTCGTGGTCGACAGAACGCTCGAACCCGACAACTGGATCATCTTGCGCTCCGGTGGGTCGCCGCCGATCTGGCCGAAGCCCAGATCGAGATCGAGGCCGAAATCGAGGATGCCGTCGTCGGCGCCGGGCACGACCGGCCGGCCGGCGCCGACCGCGGTGGTCACGCACGAGCCCGCCGTGACGGTGCTGCGGGCCGAGACCGTGCCCGACTCGCTGGTGAACACCAGACGCCCGGGCAGCACCGACTGCACGGTCAGCGAGACATTCGCCGCGCGCGCCTCCAGATCCACCACCGCGGGTGAACCGCCGATCACCGTCGTCTGCGCCGAGCCCTGCCACATCCAGCAGCCGACGTTGGACGTGCTGACGCTCATCGGCACGTTCTTCGGAATCCGGAACGGCTGCTCCTGGCCCCGGTCGGCCTCGCTGTTGCTCACGATCAGCAGCACTTCCTCCAGGCGCTCGTCGGTCTTGTCCCGACAGAACTGCTTGTACGGCTCGGCCGTCCAGTCCTCCACCGCCTGCCACTGCCCGCCGATCTTCTTCTTCACCTGCAGCTTCATGAACTCCCGCCCAGGGAGGGCCGCGATCGGATTGAAGAAGTAGATCGAGTGCACCGAGGCGTCTGTGAACTTCAGGTGCTCGAAGAAGAGGCTGCGCGGCTGGATCTCGAAGTACTCGCCCACCAGCGCGTTGGCGAGCAACGGGAAGTTGGCGCGCGGACCGCCCTGCTGGTCGATCGCGCGCGACTTCAGCTTGTCCGACGCACCGATCTGACCGGGCGCCGGCGAGTACAGGCCGGCCAGCCCGATGTCGTACGCATCCACGGTGCTCCAGTAGTCGAGCACGCCCGCCGGGTCGTTCCACAGCGTCTGGGCAAATGCCGGCCAGACGGCTTTGAGTCCGCCCCGGCTCTGCAGCACCGACGCGAACGCCTCCACGCTGGCCTGGCCGACCGTGGCATCGAAGATCTGCTGGATGGTCTCGGGCTGGTAGTTGCGGGCGAGGAACTGGAAGAACAGGTAGTCGCCATAGCCGTTGAGCGCGGGGTTCGACTCCGGGGAGGCGTTCTCGATCGACACGCGATGGTCGTTGTAGAGGTAGTTCATGTAGAACCGCCCCTGACGCCGCGCGAAGCCGTTGGCTCCTGGCACGCCGCCACCGTCTTCGAAGTTGCCCTGCGGATCGACGTGGTCGATGACCCAGGTGGCGGTGGCTTCGTCGAACCACTCATAGTCGGCGCACGCGGCCTGTCGATCCATGCCGAGTTGCAGCAGGTGCAGGAACTCGTGGGCGATCACGCTCTTCCACTCGCGCTTGTTGCGCGCCATCGGATGGCTCACCGTGGCCCGGCCCAGCGACAGCGCCATCGCGATCGGATTGACAACGATGTAGCCGGGCACCTTCTCGCACCGGTTCGGGTAGGCCACGGTGTGCGCCTGGGTGCGGCCCGCCATGTCGATGGGCGACAGGTAGATGTCGATGCGCCCGTCGCCGCCGTTGCACGGCTCGACGGCATCGGACAGCGGCACGCGCCCGAACAACGCGGTCTCGGCCGCGTAGACCTCCTCGACCACGGAAGCAATGACGTCGGTGAATGTCTCGCTGGTGGCGTTGCCATCGTCGCCGCCGACGAAGCCGTCGCCGAAGACGCCCCAGATCCTGAAGTGCTCGGTGGTGCGTGTCGCGCCGCCGAACTGCGGCAGGAAGCAGTTGACGGTGACGTCGCTGCGGAGGCGCTCGCGCGCGACGGGTGCAGCCTGTCGAGCCAATTTCCGGGCGTGCCGACTCTCGGCATAGATCGGCGCAATCAAGTAGGGCGTCAGGAGACCCTGCGTCGAGGGCGACAGGCCCGGCAGGCGGCCCGACACTTCGCGCAACAGCAGATGGTTGGGCCACGCACTCGGCGCGCCGGCGAACTCGGCCGGCAGCCGCTCGTCGCCGAACATCGCGAAGACCCGGTAGGTCAGCGCCTGCTCGGGGTCGATGCGCCCGGCGGCCAGCGCCTGCGCGATCAGGGACTCGCTGCTGGCGTCCGCCCCGGCACCGGTGCTGCGATAGACGGTCAGCGCCGTACTGGCAATCGCGCCGGCCCCCGCAGCGCTGATGATCGCACTGCCGCGCGACAGCGCCTTCAGCCGCCCGGTCGTGTCGACGGTGGCCACCGCAGGATCGCTCGACGACCACACGAGTGCCGGTGTCGGCGCGGCCTGCGGCAGCAGCACGCCTTCGTCGTCGACGTTCAAGCTCAGGCGCGCGGGAAAGATCGCGAAGCCCTGTGCAGGCGACGGGCCAGGCAGGTCGGCGGGTGGCGCCTCCGTGGGCACCGGCGACTCGGAGCCGCCTCCGCCGCAGGCGGCGACGACACCCACGAGCACGAGTACCGACAGGCGCGTTGCCACGCGGGGACGGCGCCACTGACCACTGCTTGACTGCCCCATCGCGTGCTCCTGGGCGCCGTGAGCGGTCGGCGCCAGAGCACGGTAGGCCCCAGGCCATTACGGATCGCTTACCGATTCGATGGACGAACCTTGCCTTCCCATGGATTCGGGGGCTGCCGCCGCAGCGGTGCCACCAGCGCCCAGGTGGCCGGCGACGCTTCGACGGCGAGCCCGCGTGCGATGGCCTCGCGGCAGCGATCGAACACGGCGAGCGCCGCCGCCGGCTCCTGCTGATCGAGCAGCACACGAATCAGGTCACGCGCCAGATCCTCGGCGAGGGGATCGAGTTCCAGTCCGCGTGCCAGCCACGAGCGGGCCGCAGCGGCATCTGCGCGCGAGATCGCCGCGCGCGACAACAGGGTCACGACGCGCATGAACTTGCTGGCCAGGCGCGAGCGGTAGACCAGCTGCCACGCTTCGTCCTCGCTGTCGTGCATGAACGCACCGGTGTACAGCGCCAGCGCCCGTTCGGCCGCCGCGCGTGCCGAGGCGCCAAGTGCATCGGGAACCGCCGCGCCCACGCTGTCGGCCAACTGTTCGAAGGCCAGGCAGTCGACCCACATCAGCCTGGGATTGAGGCTGATGCGACCCAGCTCGAGCAGCACCGCATCATCGTTGCCGAGCAGCTTGCGCAGGCGATGCAGCGCCACGTTGAGCGCCGCCCGGGCCTTGTCGCCCTCGAGGTCACGCCACAACGCAAAGGCGGCGGTGCTCACCGAGACGTCGCTGCCGCTGGAGGCGATGACGAACAGCAGCAGCTCGAGCGGCTTGCGCGCCACCTTGCCCTTGAAGGCAAGGTTGTGGCCGTCGAGCTCGATGCGCAGGCCGCCGAGCGTGCGCACGCGGATCGGCCACGGCCAGGCCGACAAGTCCTGGCGCACCGCCTGCAGGCCGCGCTCGGCGATCACCTCGCGCGCGAACGCCGCCTCGACATCGTGCTCGAGGGCCAGCGCACACACCTGCGCCGCCACCTGCGGGCCGGCGCGCAAGAAGTTGAGCCAGTTCAACGACCGTGCCAGCGCCAGGCCTTCAGCCAGCGCCTGGCGTCCGGCGTCCCCCCGCTCGGCGCCGAAGTGGTCGAGTGCACGCGCCAGGTGCGCCAGGCACCAGCAGAACTGCGCCTGCGAGCCGCTTGCGGCATGACCGGCGCGCTCGAAGAACGGCACGGCGGCGGCGAAGTCGCCGGTGGCCATCAGCACATGGCCTTCCTGCATGATGGTGACGCCCATCCACCGCTCGGGCAGCCGGCTCTCGGTGCACAGCCGCAGCGCGAGCCGTGCGTGCGTCAGCGCCTGGCGGTGGCGGCCTTCGAGCAGGTCGAGCCGCGAACGCAGCAGGTGCCACCAGCTCGCCGGCCGCGGCGAACGCGGGTGCAGCAGCGGCTCGGCGCGTGCCAGCGCGCTGCGGCCGGCGTCGGCCTGGCCGGCGCCGAGCGCCATCTGGGCGTCGAGCAGCTGCAGCTTCAGCTCGATGGCCGGCATCGGCGCGGGCGATTGCTGGCCACGGTGCGCGCGCAGGGCGAGCGCGCGCGGCGCCGCCTCGCATTGGTAGAGTGCCTGCACGAACATGTGAAAGGCTTCGTCGGCCAGCCGCGGCCCGACAGCCGCCGGGCTGGCCCACAGCGGCCGCATCGCCAACTCGAGCCACAACACGCCCTCCAGGTTCATGCGGGCGTCGTAGTAGCCCAGCGCGGCCAGACCGGCAGCGCAGCGTACCGGCGGCGCGATGGCGTCGTTGCCGAGTGCGCGCACGATCGCCTCGGCACGCGCGGACAGGCCGGGTTGATCCAGGCCGCTGAACCAGCCGGCGATCAGGATGCCCGCGCTTGCCAGCAGGTGATGGTCGGGCTCGTTCATCCAGCCATCGAGCGCGTCCGCGTGCTTCATCACCACCGCGGTCGCCGGCTCGAAACCGGTGTAGTCGTCGTCGGCGATGCCGATGAAGACCAGCTGCGCCGCCGCGGCGAGCAGGCTGCCGGCGCTGTCACCGTGCACGTCGAATGCAACCTGCGCCGCGCGCAGTTCGGCGCGGCCGGCCGACACATCGCGCAGCGCAAGTGCGAGGCCGGCGTGCAGCGCGGCCCGGCCTGCCACCGGCATGCGGGCGGCCAGCGGGCGACTGCGCACGCCGGTCCCGCTGCCCCCGGCGCGCGCCTTGGCCATCAGTACACCGGTTCGCCGCCCGGCGGCCGCGTCTTGAAGCGTTTGTGCACCCACAGGTACTGCGCCGGCATGCGGCGGATCTCCTGCTCGATCCAGCGGTTCATGCGCTGCGTGTCGGCCAGCGCGTCGTCGCTCGGAAAGTCGCTCCACGGTTCGAGGAAGCGCACGCGCCAGCCCTGGCCACCGGGCAGCAGCTCGGCCACCACCGGCTGCACCACCATGTTCAGCGCGCGCGCCATGCGCGATGGCGCCAGCAACGTGGCTGCCGGCACGCCGAAGAACGGCACGAACGCGGCGTCCTTGGCGCCGAAATCCATGTCGGGCAGATTGAAGAAGGCATGGCCCTGGCGCACCGCGCGAATCAGCGGCTTGGCGCCGTCGCCGCGCGAGTAGATCTCGCCGCCGTCGAAGCGCAGGCGGCCGCGGCGGATGGCGGCGTCGAACACCGGGTTGCTCTGCGTCTGGTAGATCGAGCCCACGCGGCGCGTCTGAAATAGCTGCGTGGCGACGCCGGCGACGTCCAGCCCGATGAAATGCGGCACCAGCCACATCACTGGGCGCTCGCTGCGCTCGGCCAGCCGCACGTCGCCCTCCACGTGGATCAGCGTGCGCAGACGTGCCGGGCTTGCCCACCACAGCGTGGCGCGCTCGACCAGACTGCGGCCGAGCAGGGCGAAGTGCTCGCGCGCGATGTCGCGGCGCTCGCCCTGGCTCAGCTCGGGCAGGCACAGCGCCAGGTTGCGCAGCGCCACGCGGCGCCGGCCGCGCGCCAGCCACCAGGCCAGCCGGCCCAGGCCACGCCCCAGCACCGCCAGCAGCGCCAGCGGCAACGGGTGCAGCGACCACAACAAGCCGATCAGCGCGTGCGCCCCCAGCCGGCCCATCATGGCGCGCCCTCCGGCTCGCCGCCCGCCACCGTGCGCGGCTGCTTGTAGCGGTGGTAGCCCCACAGGTATTGCTGCGGCGCCTGACGGATCAGCTGCTCCATCTCGCGATTGATGGCCTGCGCGCCGTCGGCCAGGCGCTCGTCGTGACCGACCTCCGGCCGCGGCGTCAGCGACTGCGTCGGCGCGTGCACGTGCACGCGCCAGCCGCGCGCGCGCGGCAGCCGCTCGCCCCACAGCACCAGCCAGGCAGCACCGCTTTGCTGCTGCAGCCGGGCGGCCAGCGTCATGGTGTAGGCCGGCTCGCCGAAGAACGGCAGCCACAGCCCCATGCCGGCCGGCGGCACCTGGTCGGGCAGCAGGCCCAGCGTCTCGCCGCGGCGCAGCGCGCGCAGCATCTGCCGCACGCCGGCCAGCGCGGCCGGCGCGGTGTGCAGGCCCGGGCGCGTGCGCGAGGTCTCCTGCCACTCGCGCAGCCAGGCCTGACGCGCGGGCCGATACATCGCGGTCATCGGGCAGTCGCGACCCCAGCGCTCGGCGTAGGCCTGGGCGATCACCTCGAAGCAGCCCAGGTGCGGCGTCAGCAGGATCACGCCGCGGCCGGCGGCGATGGCCTCGTCGACGCGCTCGGCGCCCTGCCATTGCACCAGCGCGCCGAGCGGCCGCGCGGCACCGCGCAGCCACAACCATGGCAGTTCGGCCAGCATGCGGCCGGCCTGCGCCACCGATTCGCGGCGTTGTGCCGACGACAGGCCGGCGCGCGCGGCGTTGGCGCGCAGGCGTTGGCGATAGGGGGCCGACAGCGCGTAGGCCAGCCAGCCGAGCGCACCCCCGATTCGGTGGATCAGACCCAGGGGAAGTCGCGATATCCACGACAAGGACAAGGACGCCGTTCCTATAATGGCTGCATCGCCGAGTTAATGAACTACTTGCGGGGCGATGCGCCGAGGGTCGGCAAGACCCCTGACGCCGGGCTGTGAGGCCCCACAAATTCCGCTAAAGCGTTCGCCGCGCTCCCCCCGCAAAGTCGAGACGGCAACGCAAGTAGGCCGGCAACGCAACCTGCAACCTGAAGGAGTTTACGAGTGGCCAACGATTTTCTCTTCACCTCTGAATCCGTCTCGGAAGGACACCCCGACAAGGTGGCCGACCAGATTTCCGACGCCATTCTCGACGCCATCTTCAAACAGGACCCGCGCAGCCGCGTGGCCGCCGAGACGCTGACCAACACCGGTCTCGTGGTGCTGGCCGGCGAGATCACCACCAACGCGCATGTCGACTACATCCAGGTCGCGCGCGACACCATCAAGCGCATCGGCTACGACAACACCGAGTACGGCATCGACTACAAGGGCTGCGCGGTGCTGGTGGCCTACGACAAGCAGAGCAACGACATCGCGCAGGGCGTCGACCATGCCAGCGACGACCACCTGAACACTGGCGCCGGCGACCAGGGCCTGATGTTCGGCTACGCCTGCGACGAGACGCCCGAGTTGATGCCCGCACCGATCTACTACGCGCACCGGCTGGTCGAGCGCCAGGCCCAACTGCGCCGCGACGGCCGCATGCCCTACCTGCGCCCCGACGCGAAGAGCCAGGTGACGATGCGTTATGTCGACGGCAAGCCGCACAGCATCGACACCGTGGTGCTCTCCAGCCAGCACGCGCCCGAGTGGAGCCTGGGCTCGAAGATGAAGCCCGAGTTCGTCGAGGCGGTGGTCGAGAACATCATCAAGCCGGTGCTGCCCAAGGAATGGCTGAAGGACACGCGCTACCTGGTCAACCCGACCGGGCGCTTCGTGATCGGCGGCCCGCAGGGCGACTGCGGCCTCACCGGCCGCAAGATCATCGTCGACACCTACGGCGGTGCCTGCCCGCACGGCGGCGGCGCGTTCTCGGGCAAGGACCCGTCCAAGGTCGACCGCTCGGCCGCCTATGCGGCGCGCTACGTGGCCAAGAACATCGTCGCCGCCGGCATCGCCAAGCAATGCCAGATCCAGGTGGCCTACGCGATCGGCGTCGCCAAGCCGATGAACGTGACGGTCTACACCGAGGGCACCGGCAAAATCAGCGACGAGAAGATCGCCGCGCTGATCAACGAACACTTCGACCTGCGCCCCAAGGGCATCATCCAGATGCTCGACCTGCTGCGTCCGATCTACGAGAAGACGGCGGCGTACGGGCACTTCGGCCGCGAAGAGCCGGAGTTTTCTTGGGAGAGAACCGACAAAGCTGCAGCCTTGAAGGCTGCAGCCGGCCTGTAGGGCCGCCGCGCGCACGGCGCGCGGTTCGTCGGTTCACCGGCGCAGGCTAACTTGGCGCAGCCAAGTTAAGGCCCCGCGTCAGCGATCGACCACCACCCCGCCCACGAGCCCCAGCGCCCCGCCACCCACCAGCTCGTGCACCACCCGCCCGCACCACTGCGCCGGCGACACGCTGTCGTGCGCGCCGAAGCGCTGCCAGATCGACGCCAGCATCGGCGCGCCGGCAGCCCACTCGCACAGCGCATCGAAGGGCACCTGGCGTTGCTCCATCACGTGGTACTTGAGCAGCACCTTCACCGCATGGCGCGCATGGCGCGCCGGGTCGGCCTGAAAACCGGCCAGCCGTGACCGCGCGCGCGCCAATGCGCCCGCGACGTCGGTGAACGGTGCGCCATGGCCCGGCACGACCACCTGCACCGGCAGGCGCTCGATCGCGTCGAGCGTGGCGCCGACATCGGCGAAGCCCGGCTCGGCGAACAGCTCGGGGAAGACGACGCCGAAGCCCTGCTCCCACAAGGCGTCGGCCGAGGCCAGCACGCCGTGCGCGGTGTCGAAGAACATCAACGAGTGCGGGTCGTGCCCCGGCGCGGCCACCGCCAGCCAGCTGCGGCCGCCGGCAACGAAGGTCTCGCCCGGCGCGATGGTGTCGTGCACGGTGAAGCGCTCGCGCAGGCCGAAGTCGTCGTGGCCGAGGCTGGCTTCGTCCCACACGCGCGCCGCCTCGGCCAGCCCGGGAGGAATGGTCAGCGTGGCGCCGAATACGCGCTGCAGCGCGGCGTTGCCGCCGCAATGGTCGGAGTGCAGATGCGTGTTGACGATGCGCACCAGCGGCGCGCCGGCCAGCGCATGGCGCACCAGCGCGATGGTCTGCTCGGCGTGCGTGACGTGGCTGCTGTCGATCAGCACCGCGCCGGGCTCGCCCGACGCCGGGTGGACCACGATGTTGTTCGACGACAGCCAGCCGCGCTCTAGCACGGTCAGGCCCTTCAGGGAAGCATGCATGGCGCGATTGTCCGCGAGCACCGCCCCGCGTGCTTCAGGCGCGCCGCTACTTCCAGGCGAAGGCCGGCTGGTCGAAGTGAGCCACGCGCGTGTCGCGGCCGAGCACGCACCACTCGCGAAACTGATACAGGAACGCCGCCGTCGGCGCCGCGATCCAGCGCTCGCCGATCGGCATGCGCAGCACCGGATGCTCGGCGCCCCTCACGTGATTGAGCAGCGGCGCATCGGCACGCAGCAGCTCGCTCACCGGGATGCGATGGATGCTCGCCACCTCGGCGGCACTGGGCACCACCGCGCGCGCCGGACCGGCCCACACCACCACCGGCGTGATCACGTAGCCCGAGCGCGTGGCGTAGTCGTCGAGCCGGCCGAGCACGGTGTCGGCGCCCAGCGCGAGGCCGACCTCCTCGTGCATCTCGCGCAGCGCAGCCTGCTCGGGGGTTTCACCGGCGTCGATCCGGCCGCCGGGCATGGCCCATTGGCCCGCGTGGGCGCGCAGCGCGCTGGCCCGCTTGGTGAGCAGCAGCGCCGGCGCGGTGCTCCAGGCGTCGTGGCGCGGCAGGCCCTCGACCTCGCCGCCGAAGCCGGCCTCGGTGACGGCCACCGCGACCGCGGCGTGCTTGCGGCCGTGCGCGGCGAGACTGCGCACCGCAAACTGCTCGAGCGCTGCGCGCAACCCGTCGGCCGTGTGCCACTTCATGAACGACACATTCTGCGCCACCCGGCCGAGCGCATGGCGCGAACAGCGGGCAACTCAAGACAGGCGCGGCATGGCACCCCGCACGGCGACCACCGACGCAGCGTCAAGACCGCGTCAATCGCGCCGCCAGCGCCAGCAGATCGCGGTTGATCGGGTTGCGCTGCAGGAAGCTGTCGCGAAAGGGCTCCGGCACTTGCTCGGCCGCGGTCGAGCGCAGCCAGTCGCGGCCACGCGACACCACCTCGACCGCGCGTTCGGTGTCGCCGGCCGCGACGAGCGCGCGACCGCATTGCAGCCACAACTCGGCGGGCAGCAGCGCGGTGGTCTGACGCTCCGCGGCCAGCTCCAGCGCCGCCAGTGCCTCGCGACGGGCGCGGGCCGGATTCACCGCTGCGGCCACACCCGCGGCACGGATGCGCGCCGCCAGCGCGGAGCCGAGGTGGCCGATGCGTTCGGCCTCGACGCGCACGGCGTCGAGCTGGCGGCAGGCCAGCTCCGGCTCGTCGTCGACGGCGAGCTCGATCTGCAGCGGCAGCCGCAGGTCGGGCCGGTCGACGGCGCCGATCGCGGCCAGTTCGTCACGCAGGACCTGCCGCGACGCAGAGCGGCTGGCCGCGCCCGCAGCGCCGGCGCGCGCGACCTCGTGACTCAGCCGGGCGCGCTGCACGCGAACCGACACGCTGGCCTGTTCGTCGAGCACCACGGCGGCCAGCAACTGCGTCACCCGCGACCATTGGCCCAGATGCCACCAGCAGGCTGCCAGCCGCAGCGTGGCGTGATCGACATGGCCGGGCTGGTACTGGCGCATCGACTGCACCGCCTGCTCGGCCTGCGCCAGCGCGTCGGCGTAGCGCCCCAGGTGACACAGGCCGAGTGCACGCAGCACCTGCAGCAGGCCCATGTGGGCGCCGAAGCCGTCGTACATCGTGATGATCTGCTGCCCGCGTTGCAGCGAGCGTTCGGCGGCCTGCAGGTCGCCGGCGTCGATGCGGTTGCAGGCCAGGTTGCCGCAGGCGACCGAGGCATTGCTCAGGTTGCCGCTGCGCTGCGACAGATCGAACGACAGCTCGTGATGCGGCAGTGCATCGTCGAGCCGGCCCAGGTTGTCGTGCAGCACCGCCAGGTTGCCGTGCAGCTCGCTGCGTTGCGAGTCGCTGCCGTTCGCGGTGATCCAGGGCGTGCAGGCCTGCAGGTGCTGCAACGCCTGCGCCGCCTGATTCGTCATCGAGCAGGCCACGCCGAGTGCCTGGTGGCATTCGGCCAGCAGGCGCGCATCGCCCAGGCGCACGGCGTCGCGCAGCACGGCCTGCACGATCGGCAGCGACAGATGATGCTCGCCGCGTTGCTGATGCATGTGGGCCCGCTGCAGCCGTGCCGCCACACGTTGCGGCGGCGTGCAGGCCAGCCGGTCCAGCCGGTCGCAATGCGCGTGCGCCGTGGTGGCATCGAGATCGACGTTGACGAATTCCTCGGCGACCAGCATCAGCGAGTCGAACGCCGCTTCGGTCAGGCCGGCCGCCTCCTCGATGGCACTCTTGCGCTCGAGAAAAGCGATGTACTCCTTGGCGCGCAATGCGCGGCGCGCCGCCTCGGCCGCCCGCTGCAGCCAGGGCAACGCGCGCACGCCCTGCCCGGCGTCGACCCAGTGCCCGGCGATGCGGGCTGCCTCGCCTTGATGTTGTTCGAGCCAATCGGCCACCTTGGCGTGGGTATGCGCGGCGATCGTCGCCGGCACGCTGGCACGCACGGCATCGTGGACCAGATCGTGCGCGAAGGCGTTGCCGCGCATCACCTGCGCTGCCTCGAGCTCGTTCAGCCCATCGGCGAACTGCATCGCCGATGCCGCCAGCACATGCTCGGCCATGCCGATGCTGAAGTCGGTGCCGGCAATGCTGGCCACGCGCGCCAGCGCCAGCGCGCGCGGCGACAGCTGCGTGATGCGCCGCTCGATCAGCCGGCCCACCGACACCGGCCGCGGCAGCAGCGCCGCATCGGCCAGCCGATCGAGCGTGCGCTCGACCCACGCCTGCTTGAGTGTCTCCAGCACGAACAGCGGGTTGCCGCCGGTGCGGCGCAGCAGGCCGGGCGCGAGCGCGCGACCGTCCACGCCAGGCAGCGCCAGCGAGTCGACCAGCGCGGCCAGCGCCGCGGCGTCGAGCGGCGCGAGCACGATCGGCGCGAGGCGCGCCTGTTCGACCAGCGCATCGTGCAAGGCCTGCACCGGCGAGCCGGCCTCTGCGGGCCGATAGGCGAGCGCCCAGCGCAGCGGAGGAGCGGCAGCAGCGTCGGGCTCGCCCTCTTCGTCGATCAATGCGCGCAGCATCTCCAGGCTCGCCTCGTCGGAGAAATGCAGGTCGTCGACCACCAGTCCGTGGAGGTCGACCTGCGCCGCGAGCAGGCCCCGCACAGCGCGCTGCATCACCAGGCGCTGGCCCTCGCCGCTGTGACGCGTCGCCGGGCCGCCGTCGAACTCGGGCAGCACGCGGGCGATCTCGCTGCGCGTGCCGGCCTGCAGCTGATCGTCCAGGCTCAGCATGGTGCCGCCGCGCGCCATCACCGCACGCAGCAGACGCGCCAGTGTCGCGAACGGCACACCGGCGTCGCCCGGGCGGCCTGCCGCGCGCACCACGCCGGACTGCGATTCGATGAAACCCTGCAGCAGGCGTGTCTTGCCCAGGCCTGCCTCGCCGATCAGCGCCACCACCTGGGCCGACTGCCAGCCGCGGTGCAACTGCGCGAGCTCGAGGTCGCGCCCGATCAAGCGCGGCGGCAGCAGCACACTGGCCGGCACGGACTGCGCCACCGCCGGCGGTGCGCTGGATTGCGCGGCGCTGACCGTCGCCAGCAGCGCCAGCGTCTCGGCCGACGGCGCGGCGCCGACCTCGTCCTTGAGCAGGCGCTCGCAGCGGTCGAAGGCGAGTAGCGCCGCGGGTCGGTCGCCGCGCAGGTAGTGCAGCCGGATCACGCGCCGATGCGCGTCCTCCGACAACGGCTCGAGCGCCAGCAGCTCCTCGGCATGCGACAGCGCGTCGCCGTACTCGCGCGAGCGCTCCGCCATCTCCGACAGCTCGACCAGCGCGGCGCGCAGGCGGCCGGCGCGGCGGGCGCGCTGCTGCGACAACCAGGCTGCGTATTCGCCGCCGATCTCATCGGCCATGCCACCGAGCACGGTGTCGCTGTCGTCGAGATCATGTTCGACGCCGGCGGCCAGCGCCAGCGTGCCGGTGCCGGCGACGATGTCCGCACCGACCAGCTTGCGCAGCTGGAACAGGCGCTGCCGCAGCGTATTGCGTGCCGCCGTCGCATCGCTGGCCGGCCACAGCAGCGTGGCCAGCCGGGCGCGCGGCGTCGGGCCTTCTAGCGCGAGCCAGGTCAGCAATGCGGCGTCGCGCGGGGGCAGCGCAAACGTGCCGGATTCGGCGCGCACACAGGCGTGATGGGCTAGTTCGAGGTGCAAGTTCGGGAGCACCGCGGTCGACGCGGCAACTGCGATGCTATCCAATGGCGTCGAGCGGGCGGCCAGCTGCATGCGCGCTGCCCGTCACGGCGCGACCTGCAGGCCCTGCCACAACTGCGTGGCCACCGGGGCCAGGCGGTTGAAGGCGTCGTCGCTGGCGGCCACGAATACCAGCAGCGCGAACTGGCCTTGCCGCCCCAGCGCGAGGAACGACATGTAGCGCGGACCGCCCTCGCTGGCGTAGCTGGCGAAGTGGGCGGCGTAGGGTCCCGCCGCGGTGCGGCCGCGTTGCGGCGGTGTGGCCTGCGGCGCGCTGAGACCCCAGTGCGCCTCGAGCGTGCCGCGCTCGGCATCGAACTGTGCGTTGAAGTCCGATGCGAGTGGCTTGGCAGGCAGCAGCAAGGCCTGCACGGTGCCCGCTGGCTCGGTGCCGGGTGTCAGCGTCTCGACGCCAGCCTCGATGCTGCTGGTCCAGCCCGCGGGCAGCGTGTAGCGGTAGCCGCTCTGCTGGGCTGCCGCTGGCATCGAGGCGGCCACGAGCATCAGCAGCGCCGCCAGCCGCGACAGCACCTTGCACAGCCCGGTCGTCGAGTTCATCGCACCCTCCCGTCGCGCAAGCCGACACGGCGCTCGCTGCCGGCGAGACGCAGCACCGCGTCGTCGCCGTCGAAGCGCACGTCCTCGCCGGCCGCGCTCAGTTCGACGACACGCTGCAACTCGCAGCGCTCGAGGTCGATCGTCATCGCCGCGTACGACGCGGCGCCGCGTTGCTTGGTATAGACCACTGCCCAGCGCCCGTCGGGCGAATGCACCACCTGCTGCGCACGAAACTCGCCCAGCGGCAGATGCGCCCGCGCGAGCGCTTCGGCGCCACTGACCAGCACCACGGTCTGTCGATCGGGCGTCGGCTGCGCCCGGCAGTTGCCGGCCGTGGCGCGCTGCGGCACCACCGTCGGCGCGGGCGGCGGCGGCGCGGTGCCATAGGGCGCGTAGCCCGCCGGTGCCGGGCTGGCATAGGCGCCGGTCGGCGCTTGGCTGGCATATGCGCCCGTCGGCGCTTGGCTGGCATAGGCGCCCGTCGGCGCTTGGCTGGCATAGGCGCCCGTCGGCGCCGTGGTCCCGGTGTAGGCCCCGGGCGGCGTGGTTCCTTGGCCGAACCCGGCACGCCCCGCCTGCATCGTGCCCTGCGCCGACGACTGCGGCGTCGGTTGTGCGCCCTGTGCGCCCTGTGCGCCCGGTTGTGCCGCCGGTGCCGGCACCGCCGCGCCGCCGCGCGGCGGCAGTCGGGGTGTCGTCACCGGGATCGTTTGGGCCTGTACCGGCAGCGTCGCGGCCGGCAGCACGATCAGCAGCCACGCGCAGACCCCTGCGCGGGTTCTCGAGCACTTCATCGCCAGGCTCCTGCTTCCGGCGTCGCCGGCAGTTCGAGGATCGGCACCTCGTGGGCCGCCGTAAAACGCGGCTGCTGCGTCAGTGGGCTCGGCGGCGGGGTGGCGTCGGTATTGCGGTCCGGCCGCGCGGCCCACCACGGCGCCTCGGATCGCTGCGGTGCATGCCCGGTGCGCAGTTGCACCCAGAGCATCGGTGGCGCGTCGCCGGCGATGCGCCACTGCTCCACCAGCACGAAGATCACGGGCGCCGTGCTGCCGGCCGGCAGCATGAATCGGCAGCGCCATTGGGCGGCCCGGCCGTTCGCGGCACGCTCCAGCTGCAAGGGCAGCGCGTGCACCACGGCCGGCGACTCGGCCGGCGCGGCGTCGAGCGCCGCCAAGCGCAGCTCGTGGCTGCGCGCGGCCGGCCACAGGCGCAGGTCCACCGGCCAGGCGGGCGCCATCGGCAACAGCAGCAGCGCGTACCACGCGCCGGGGCGCGCGGCCTGCGCGGCGGGAATTGCGGCAGCCAACGTGCCGACCAACGTCGCGCCGAGCGCCGCGGTCGCGCACAGGAACAGGACGGTTCTCCTGCGGTCGCGCCGGTACCCGTAGTTCACCGCGAGCGCCATCGTGCCGCTCGAGGTGATCAGGACGAAGGTCATGATC
>CALMQI010000101.1 GCA_937871935.1 uncultured Burkholderiales bacterium | reverse complement strand
TAGGTCGCGGAGTGAGTTACGCCGCGCGACCTCGGCGCGAGCATCGCAGCGCAGTCCTCGCCGCAGGCGAGGACCGACACAGTATGAGCCCCGGGCGGGTACCGCCTGGCGCGACGCGCCTATCGCCCAGAAGAAGCGGTCACCGCGGGTTCAAACCCGAATCACCCGCGCATCCGCCACCGGCGCATACAACGCCAGCACGTCGCTCGCGCGCCGCGCCAGCACCGCGCGCTGGTTGAGGTAGCCCTTGTCGGTGATCTCGCCGGCGTCGGCGTTCGGTGGCTCGGCGAGCAGCAACGCGCGCGACGGCGACTGCGACGAGCCGCCGCCGTCGGCGCGCAGCGCCAGCAGCGCCTTGCGCACGTGCTGCGCCAGAGCGTCTGCGCTCATCTCCTTCGCCTGCGGCGTGGGAAAGATCATCAGGCCGACGTCCTCGCGGTCGTGGCCGGTCACCACCACGTCGGCGGCGACCGGGTTCAGCGCGCTGATCGCACGTAACCGCAGCGTGCCCACCGACACCCAGGTGCCGCTCATCAGCTTGAAGTCCTCGGCCACGCGGCCGTCGAAGCTGACGCCGGCCGACGGGTCGTCTTCGTCGACCAGTTTGCCGGCGTCACCGATCAGGTAGAAGCCGTCCTCGTCGAAGGCCTTGGCGGTGAGCTCGGGCGCGTCGCGATAACCGGGGAAGACGGTGGGGCCCTTCACGCGCATCTCCAGCTTGCCGGCGTTGGGCACCAGCTTGAGCTCGATGCCGGGCAGCGGCGCGCCGATGCAGCCGGCGCGGTCGATGCTCCAGTGCACGCTGGTGATCGCCGGCGACGTCTCGGTGGCGCCCCACGACGAGGTGAACCACACCGGGCGCGCGTCGGGACCGGTGCGCACGCGGCGCGCCACGCCCTCCAGCCGCTCCCACACGCTCTGCGGCAGCGCGGCCCCGGCGTAGAACACGCCTTCGAGGCGTTGAAACACGTCGCGCGCTGTGGCCTCGTCGCCCTCCAGGTAGGGCAGCAGCATGTCGAAGCCGCGCGGCACGTTGAAGTAGAAGTTGGGTTTCACCTCGCGCAGGTTCTTCACCGTCTTCTCGATCAGGCCCGGCGCGGGGCGACCCTCGTCGACATGGATCGCGCCGCCGTGGGCGAGGGCCATGTTGAAGTTGTGGTTGCCGCCGAAGGTGTGGCTCCACGGCAGCCACTCGAGCAGGTTGAGCCGCTGGCGGTTGAGGAACGGCCAGGCCTGCGCCATCTGCTGCTGGTTGGCGGTGAGCATGCGGTGCGTGTTGATCACCACCTTGGGTGCACCCGTGGAGCCGCTGGTCAGCAGGTACTTGGCGTGCGTGTCGGGGCGCACCGCCTGGAAGGCCTGCGCGACGGCCGGCGTCTCGCTGGCCGCGCTCAGCTCGGCGAACGACATCGCGCCGGCAAAGGCGCCGGCGTCGCGGCTGAAGACCACCGGCGCCTTGCCGCCCCAGGCCTTGACGGCCGGGCCGTACACCGCGGGGTCGGACGCGTAGACCAGGGCCGGGCGCAACGCGGCGAGGATGCTGGTGATCTTGGAATAGTCCTTGGTCAGACGGCAGTACGCGCTCGACACCGTGCAGGCCGGGCGGCCGACGTGCATGGCGGCCAGCATCAGCAGCGCATGGTCGACCGCGTTGTCCGACAGCACCACCACCGGATCGGCTGCGGCGAGGCGCAGCTCGAGCAGCGACTGCGCGATGCAGCCGACCTGCTCTCGCGCTTGCGCGTAACTCAGGCGCCGCCAGCCGCCGCCGGCATCGCGCTCGGCGAGGAAGAGGGCGTCGGGCGTGGTGGCGGCCCAGTGTTCGAGCCAGTCGCCGATGCAGCGCGCGTGCGGCTGCAGCGCATCGGCCGAGCGCAGGATGAAGCCGCCGCCGGGCAGGCTCTCGCGTTGTACGCGCGGCACCGCCAGCGAGCCGGCATCGCCGAAGATTGGCATCGTCATCGCAGGTCTCCGGTAACGTGGAACGGCGTTCAGACGCCGAGGTAGGACGCAAGCTCGGCGCTGTCGCGCAAGGCGGCCGATGGCCCGGCCAGCACCACCTGGCCCTTCTGCAGCACCAGCAGGCGATCGGTGTTGGCCGCCACCTTGCGATAGTCGCGGTCGACGATCAGGGTACCGATGCCGCTGGCGCGGATCTGCGCGATCACGCGCCAGATGTCGGCCACGATCTGCGGCGCCAGGCCTTCGGTGGCTTCGTCGAGGATGATCAGCTCGGGGTGCGTCATCAGCGCGCGGCCGATCGATAGCATCTGCTGCTCGCCGCCGGAGAGTTGTCCGCCGAGGTGGCCCAAACGCTCGGCCAGGCGCGGAAAGGTCTTCAGCACGGCGTCCAGCGTCCACGGACCGGCACCGTCGCGCCCCGGGCGCGAGGCCATCACCAGGTTCTCGCGCACCGACAGGTTGGGGAACACGCCGCGCCCCTCGGGCACATAGGCCACGCCACAGCGTGCCACCTGATGCGGCCGGGCACGCGAGCAGTCGCGCCCGGCAATCGCGATGCGGCCCTCGCGCTGCGTCACGTGGCCGAGCAGCGTGCGGATCAGCGTGCTCTTGCCCATGCCGTTGCGACCGAGCAGGCCGAGCGTCTCGCCACGCGCCATGATGAGATCCACGCCGTGCAGCACGTGGCTGCTGCCGTACCAGGCGTGCACGCCTTGCGCGTCGATGAACGGTTGCGCGTTCACTCGTGATCCCCGAGATAGGCCGCCTGCACCTGCGGGTTCGCCCGCACCGCCTCCGGCGTGTCGCTGGCGAGCACCGCGCCGTTGACCATCACCGTGATGCGGTCGGCGATGCGGAACACCGCGTCCATGTCGTGCTCGACCAGCGCGATCGCGTGGCCGGCCTTCAACTCGGCCAGCAGCGTGAGCATGCGGTCGGTCTCCTCGGCGCCCATGCCGGCCAGTGGCTCGTCGAGCAGCAGCACCTCGGGCGCGGTGGCCAGGCACATCGCGATCTCGAGCTGGCGGCGCTGGCCGTGCGACAAGGTGCCGGCGGGCCGCTCCAGCACGTCGGCCAGCCCCGCGCGCGCCGCCGCGTCGCGCGCCGCCGGCACGCTGACCGGGCAGGCTGCGGCATCGGCCCACCAGGCCCAGGGCAACGGGTGGCGTGCCTGCGCGGCGAGACGGCAGTTCTCGAGCACGCTGAAGATCGGGTAGATGGTGGTGCGCTGGTAGCTGCGGCCGACGCCGGCGCGCGCGCGGCGCGCCTGGCTCCAGCGCGTGATGTCGGCACCGCGCAGCTCGACGCGCCCGCCGCTGGCCGGCAGCTCGCCCGACAGGATGTTGATCAACGTGCTCTTGCCGGCGCCGTTGGTGCCGATCACCGCATGCACCGTGCCGCGTGTGAGCTCCAGCGACACGCGGTCCACCGCCACCAGCCCACCGAAGCGGCGCGTGACGTCGGTGGCGCGCAGCAGCACGTCGGTCATGTCAGTGGCTCCGGCGCACTTCGCGCCACCGGGCAGAGACGGCAGCCAGCTCTCGGCCCCGTTACTGCCGTCGCGAGCGACCGCTTGGCGTATTGCGCATCGCGCCAGGCGGTACCCGGCCGGGGCTCATACTGGGTCGGTGCTCGCC
>CALMQI010000100.1 GCA_937871935.1 uncultured Burkholderiales bacterium | reverse complement strand
TCCGCTGCGGCAACAAGGTGTTCCTGGCCGAGGCCCTGCTGCAGGCCGAGATCCCGACCCCGCGCACGGTGGTCGGCAACCGCTTCAACCTCACCGAGATCGTGAAGGAGGTCGGCCTGCCGTGCGTGCTCAAGTACCCCGACAGCGCCTTCTCGCAGGGCGTGCACAAGTGCGCCAGCGAGGAGGAGCTGATGGAGAAGGCCAGCGGCATCCTCGAGGCCTCGGACCTGTTCATCGCCCAGGAGTTCATGCCCACCGAATTCGACTGGCGCGTGGGCGTCTTCGAGGACGAGCCGCTGTACGCCTGTCGCTACCACATGGTGGACAAGCACTGGCAGATCGTGCGGCACCACGGCCAGAAGGCCGAGTACGGCAAGATCGAGCCCGTGCCGCTGGACCTGGTGCCGAGCGGCGTGGTGCGCACGGCGCTGCGCGCGGCGCGCTGCGTGGGCCACGGCCTCTACGGCGTGGACCTGAAGCGCATCGGACGCCAGACCTTCGTCATGGAGGTCAACGACCACGGCAACGTGACGCTGTTCAACCGACTGAGACAGGAAATATGGGGCTGCATCTAGCCAACAGAGTTGCACCCGACCCGAAACGTCTCGGCAGGTCGGCCTAGCGTAGGTAGCGCGGGGCTTTGTGCCCCGCGCCCTTGGCGCGTTTGGACTGTGCAGTTGCCAGTCGGCCACGTAGCCGATACAACCGTTGGACAGCCCGGCAATGACTGTGACGCGCCCGCACGCAAACTTGAGAATCAGAGTCCCAACATCGCCTTCGCCATACCATGGCCCGTCGCATACTGAATGCCGAGGGCCGCGAACTCGGCGATGAGCCCCGGATGCAACGCTGACCGCTTCGTGGACGACTCACTGTAGTCATTCGTGTTCGACGATAAGAACACGACGGTGGCTGTGAGCCCATTCCTCCGCAACTCGCCAACCGCCTCCAGATAGGTCTCCAGCACCACACAGTCCTGCAATGAATCCTTGCCCTTTCGCGCAGGCGCCTGGGCGTGCATGACACGCGAGAACGCACGTCCCTGGACAGCTAGCGATTGAGGCGCAACAGTGCTCGCCTGAGTCCATCGCTGGACGATGGTTGTTGCGCTGCCGACGTGATTGGCCCAGGCAGACAGATCGGTAGCCACGGGCGGCCCAAAGGCCGAGACCAAACCGTCCACTCGCGCAACGTGCGCCCGCAGCTTTTGCAGTCCGCGCCGGGCCTCGCCTGCAACGTCGGCAACATGAGTTCCCAGTTCCGCCTGAACTTGCTCCGCCAACAAGCCGATGAGCGTCGGGCCAGACTCCATCGACCGCAACATTGCCACGGCTGCTACAGCGTCATGTGGCAGTGAGGTCTCGCGGAAGGGGTCTCGGAGCAAGTCCAAGACACTACAGGTGTCAACGCACAACACGGGCTGGTTGGCTTGGACAATTCGCCCAAGCTCCGACGCCGCAAACGCCATCACTCAGACTCGCTGAATCGGACCAGCAGTTCGCGGGACCGCTCGTATTCGGCCGCCAGGTCCCGTGCTCCGTCCTCGGGCCAACCTTCGGACTCGCTGAGCCATCGGGCCAGCGTGGATGCATCGAGCTTGGCGCCACTGCGATGGGCCTGGATGATGAAGTCGAACCAACGCTCCTGGTCTCGTGGATGCGATGCACCAGTCGATCGGTTGGCAGTTACCGAGAACTTTCGAAGCGCCTCCAAGACTTTTGGTGGCAGTTCGTCTTCCAGCTGAAGAGTGTCACCGGACAGATCTACTCGGTAGCCCGCAGCCTTTGCGGCCGGGACTGCGACCTGTGAAGCAAAGTCCTGAAGAATTGCGTTGTAGGCGCCGTAGCTGAGTTCGTCGACGCTGAGCGGAATGATGTTGACGACCTCCATGCCGTCGCTGGCCGGAAGCAACACCAACCCCGCCGCCTCAAACCCGGGCGTTTGTGCGCGCTCGAATGCCAGCGCGTCTCCCTCCTCGCCCATTGCACGAAGTTGATCCACCTTTTCTGTTGCGAATCGCCAGGGCGACACCGCCTGCTCTTTGAGCGACCGGTGCAAGGCGCCTAGTGCGCTTGCCGGTCCTCGCAGGTGGAGGTCCTGGAACACTTCAATGGGCTTGGATACCTTGGGCATGACTTCATTCTGCCGTAGCGGTCGCCTGGGGACGCAGTCGAATGGACTGCTCAAGAGCACCTCTGAGCGCTGAACTACGCGCTGCAGCAACTGCGTACGTCCCCATTGAAAAAATCGGCAGTAGCATTCTCGCCAGCTTTCGTCCGCAGCCTTGCGGCAAGAGTGCTGACCTTTGATGGAGACCTGACCTTGCCCCTGGAATCCGTACCCCATAGCCGAGTCACGAATTGACTTGCATAGCCTGAGCCGCAAGCCAGTCTTGCTCGAACCGTATCGGGCTGACGTAGGCCAGCGTCGAGTGCAGTCGGGTCTGGTTGTACCAGAGCAGCCAAGCGATAGCTTCGTCCTTGGCCTGGCGCCGCGTCACGAAGCGTTGGCCGTGCAGCCGCTCCACCTTCAACGACCCGAACAGCGTCTCGCTGCAGGCGTTGTCCCAACAGTTGCCGCGCCGGCTCATCGACGCCGTGATGCCGTACTCCGTGAGCACATCCCTGAAGTCCTGGCTGGCGTATTGACTGCCACGGTCGCTGTGGAATATCAGCCCGGCCTGCTTGCTCGGATGGCGCTTGAACCAGGCCATGCGCAGCGCATCGATGACGATGTCACGCGTCATGTCCTCACGCAGCGACCAGCCTACCACCTGGCGGCTGAACAAGTCGATGACCACGGCCAGGAACAGCCAGCCTTCGTCGGTGTGGATGTAGGTGATGTCGCCTGCCCAGACCCTGTCGGGCGTGGCCACGTCGAACTGCCGATCAAGCAGGTTGGGCGCGATCGGCAGTTCGTGGTTGCTGTCCGTGGTGACCTTGAAGCGACGCTTGCCCTTGGCCCTGATGCCATGCAGCTGCATGAGCCTCTGCACGCGATCCTTGCCCACCCGAATGCCTCTGGCCAGCAGTTCCTTCCACGTCCTGGGCCAGCCGTAGCCCGCGTGGGTCTCGGCGTGGATGGCCTTGATGTGCACCAGCAGCGAGTCGTCGCTGAGGTGACGCCGCTGCGCCGCACTGGCAGCCCGTACGAAGTGCTCGTGGTACCCGGCCACGCTGGCCTCCAGAACACGGCACTGCACCGAGATCGGCCACACCCGGCGGTGCCGGTTGATGAAGGCGTACTTCAGCTCCGCGCTTTCGCGAAGTACGCCGTCGCTTTTCCCAGGATGTCGCGCTCCATCTTCACGCGCGCCAGTTCGGCCCGCAGACGGCTGATCTCCATCTGCTCGGCGCTCACGACCTTGCTGTCAGCGCCTTTGAGCTTGCCGTGTCGATCAGCCTTGACCCAGTTGAACAGGGTCTGCTCCACCACGCCCAGCGATCTGGCCGCCGCCGCGATGCTCTGCCCGCCGGTCACCAGCCGCACAGCTTCCTGCTTGAACTCCAGCGTGTAGCGCGCCCGCACTGTCTTCGTCATTTACGTACTCCTTGCTTGCATTGAAACACTCAGCAAGGGGGACGCTTTCCGGGGGCAAGGTCAACCTGGTTGGGGCGCCACTACACAGCCGAGACGTTGAATAGGTCGCACAACGCATCGAGCTGCGCAGCCTTTAGCTTTTCCGACCGAAGCTTCTTCAATCCGCTTCGCTCGAAGATCGCGTAGGCAAAGCCCTTGTTCATCTGACGGGACACGTACCGAATGCCCTGCCATCGCGGATCGGCATCGTGGGTGGCCTGCGCCCAGGCCTGACTCACCGAGTAGTCGGCCAGAGCGCTGATGTCGTTGTTCAGGCCGAGGGCCTTGAGCGCCGCGCCGGTCAGGTCCGCCAGGACCAGCGTCTTGCGGTGCCCACACACGAAGCGCACCACCGATCGCTCCGTCAGTTCGGCAGAGGGCACCTCGTAGGCGCCATCGACGAAGCGTCCCGATTCGTGGATCACGCTCTCCGCGAAGGCGACCTCGATCGAGTTGGCTGTATAGCAAGTACCGAACTCGCCGGCGCGGCCTGGGTCCGGGTCATCGAAGCGGTACACGCCTGACGACCAGTACGGCTCGGTGCCCGGGTACCGGCTCAGTCGCACCAGCGAGGCGACCTCGACCCTGACGGGCCGAAGCAGATCCTCGAATGTCCCGGGCTCAGGCAGCCGCAGCGACACGCGCGGCTCCCCGCTCGCGCGCCCAGGCCGTGGCCAACCGCTCCACCTTGGACACCGCGACTCCGGCGTCCAGGGCCGCGGCGACGCCCTTCCCTCCCAACGCGCCGTGCTCGCGCAACCAGAACATCAGCTTCTCGCTGGCACCGAGGTCGCCGAGGGCGCGGCACACAGTGGCCACAACCTCGCGGTCCAGCGCCAGAAAAGCTTGCGGGTAGTACAGCCGGTTGCCGATCTTCACCGCGAAGACCTCGCCCCGGTCTGCAGCGGGCGCCAAGGCCTGCCGTGTGAGCCCCCAGGCCTGAGCGAGTTGCTCACCGGGCACCACGAGGCCGTCCTTGACCCATTGCACCCGCGCCGCTTCGCCTCGTGCGGTGGCACCGGCAAGCCCACCGGACGTGGCGGACTGAGACGGCGTCCCGGTGGGCAGTTGGGAACGCGCGGCGCGCGGTCGCGCGCCACC
>CALMQI010000099.1 GCA_937871935.1 uncultured Burkholderiales bacterium | reverse complement strand
CCGATCTGGGGGCTCAAGCTGCGGGCCATCGTGCTGCTCGTGATGGGGCGCCGCGAGTCGGCCGTCGAGGTGTTTGCGCAGATGCTGAGACTGTGGCCGTCCGATGCGTACGCATTGGCCAGCCGCTCGCATGTGCTGGCCCAGCTGGGCCGGCGCGACGGGGCGATCCGCGATGCCCAGGCCTTGGTCGACGCGCAGCCGCAGCGCAGTGCCGCCGACTGGTTCAACCTGGCGTTCCTGCTCGAAGAGGCGGGCCGCTACGTCGAAGCCGAGCCGGCGTTTCGCCGCGCCCTGGCGCTCGACGCCAAAGCCGACCGCGCCTGGTACGGCCTGGGCCTGTCGCTCTCGCATGTAGGCCGCTACGAGGAGGCGGTGGCGCGCTTTCGCGAGGCGGCGCGCCTGCAGCCATTCCTGCAGCGCCGACTTGGGGTGCTTGGACTTGCCCGCGTGCCCCATCACCATATCGGTCCACAGGCGGCGGACCATGTCGGCGCAGGCTTCGAACCCGTGGGTGACGAAACAGGCGCCGATCAGGGCCTCCATCACGTCACCCAGGATGTTGTCACTATCGAGGCCGCCATCATCGCGGGCTTGCTTGCCCAGCCGCATATGTTCGCCCAGACCAATCTGCCGGGCGACCTTGGCGCAACTTGTCCGGCTGACCAGCGCGTTCAATCGCTGCGAGAGTTTGCCCTCGTCACCGGTGTCGAGTTTGAACAGCCAGTCGGCGATGACCATTCCCAGCGCACGGTCGCCCAGAAACTCCAGCCGCTGATAATCGCGCGCTGCCCCGGTGCTGCCGTGGGTCAAGGCCTCAAGCCACAGCGCCTCGTCAACCGGGGGCCGACCGGCGAGGGCCGTCAGAAACGCGTGGGTTTCGGTTCCCAACACGTGCTTAGAAGGTGCCGCCGATGCGGCTCCAGCGGGCTGCGGTGAACCATGTCCACGGCTTGATCCATTCAGCCCCGCCATCGGTTGACCACATCATCACCGTTGCGCGTCCGATCAGGTTATCGATCGGCACGAACCCGATCCCGCCGCCGACTTCGGCCGGAAAGCGGCTGTCTTCGGAGTTGTCGCGATTGTCGCCCATCAGGAAGACGTGGCCTGCGGGGACAGTGAAAACGGGAGTATCGTCAGACGGTTTGGCGAACAGATCGAGCACTTCGTAACTCTTGCCCTCAGGCAGGGTCTCCTTGAAGCGCGGATAGCGGCAGACATCGATACCTTCGGCATCACTTTTGGCTTCGAACTGGGTCGAAAGGCAGTGGGTGTTGGGAGTCACCGCCACTTCGAACGGGGCCATAGCCTGTTTGGGAATCGGCTTTCCATTCAGCCACAACTGGCCGCCCTGCATCTGGATCGTATCGCCCGGCAGGCCGATCACGCGCTTGATCCAGTCATCCCGGCCCAGCGGCGGGGCCTTGAACACCACCACGTCACCGCGGTCAGGAACTGAAGCCAGCACCCGGCTGTCCGGCAGCAAGCCAACCCCGAACGGTAGCGAGCGGCTGGAAAAACCATATGACCACTTTGAAATCAGCAGATAATCGCCATTCAGCAGCCGCGGCAGCATCGATTCACTTGGGATATAAAACGGCGCAAACACGAAGCTGCGGAACAGCACGACGATCAAGGCCAGCTTCAGCACAAAGACCGGGAAGGAATCCTCCTTCTTGGCCGGCTTTTCGGCGATAGCGGGTTCGGCGGCAGTGGCGGCGGGGTTTTCATTCATCGTGCTGTCCATGTTGGCAGGCCGCTGCCACGTCAAGTGCTTACGGCAAAGGCCTTGAATACGTTTTTACGCGCTTGGCCTGAGGCTGCGCTGCGGGCATAGCGCCTTTCGATCAAGCGCAGGAGCGAAACGATGAGTGAAGCAGTATCTGCGGCATGGAGCGCTTTGAACGCGCTGGAGAAGCCGACTCTGAAGGCGCTGTTCAACGATCCCGCGCGGGTATCAGCATGGTCGGCCAAGCTTGACCTGCCAGGCGGAGCGGTACGGTTCGATTGGTCCAAAACGCACCTCGATGCGGCCCACGGCGCGACGTTTCTGGCATTGGCCGACGCGGTTGACTTCAAGCGCAAGCGCGGGGCGATGTTTGCGGGCGAGGCGATCAATGCCACCGAGGGCCGCGCGGTCGAACACACGGCGCAGCGCGGGGTCGGGCGGGACACTTCGGTTGAAGAAGCGGGCGCGCTCCACCTGCGCACCAAGGGTCTGGTCGAAGCGATCCATTCGGGCGTGCTGGGCGAGGTCAAGCACCTGATCCACATCGGCATCGGCGGATCAGCGCTCGGCCCGGCGCTGGCGCTCGATGCGCTGACCCGCGACGGGGCCAAGGTTGCTGTCCATGTCGTCTCCAATATCGATGGCTGCGCCTTGGAAGCCGCATTCAAGGCCTGCGATCCCGCCACCACGATGGTCGCGCTGGCCTCCAAGACCTTCACCACTACCGAAACCATGACCAACGCGCAGTCGGCGTTGATCTGGCTGGAACAGGGTGGGGTGGCCGATCCATATGGCCGGGTCGTCGCGCTGACTGCCAGCCCGGACAAGGCTGTGGAGTGGGGTGTCGACGAAACCCGGGTTCTGCCGTTCCCGGAAAGTGTTGGCGGACGTTATTCGCTGTGGTCGTCGATCGGTTTTCCGGTTGCGCTGGCGCTTGGCTGGTCCGATTTTGCCGAATTTCTCGATGGTGCGGCGGCGATGGACCGGCATTTTCTTGAGGCCGACGGGCTTGCCAACCTGCCGCTGCGCGCGGCATTCGGCGATCTCTATTACACCCGCCTGCGCCACTGTCAGACCCGCGCCTGCTTCGCTTATGACGAGCGGCTGCGGTTGCTGCCGAGTTACCTTCAGCAGCTCGAGATGGAGAGCTGCGGCAAGAGCGTGACGCGCGACGGCGGCGCGCGCTGATGGACAGGCGCGGGCGCGCTATCCGGAGATCGACACGACAGGCGACTATTCGTCCATCGTTTCCGACCATCATTTCGCAAGGTTAAAGGCGCTCATCGGGGAGGCGCGCGCGGCCGGCGCGGCCAGTGGCCGACTGACCGCGCTGGGCCACCGCGCCGTGCAGGCTGCCGGGGGCTGGGTCCGGCTGATCGGCCTGGCCTGGCCGCTGCTGCCGGCGCACTGGCGCGCCCGCGTGAGCCCGCTCACCGCGAGCGCCGTGATGTCGATCGGCCTGCCGCTCGTCGAGCGCGCGCTCGGCGGCCGCACGGGGCCCGACCCCGTCACCGCGCCACAGGTGGACCTGTGGCGCTACGCCGGCACCTGGTACGAGGTGGCAAGACTGCCGACACCGTTCGAGGGCCCGTGTGCCGGCCAGCCGCAGGCCCACTACACGCTGCGCGCCGACGGTTCGCTCGACGTCGAGAACCGTTGCCGCGACGCGCAGGGCTTGTGGCGCAGCGCGTCCGGCAGCGCGCGCGTCGTGCCCGGCAGCGCCGGCGCGAAGCTGCGCGTGAGCCTGTGGCCCGCGGCATGGCGCTGGCTGCCGCTGGCCTGGGCCGACTACTGGATCCTGCACGTCGACGATCACTACTCCGAGGCGCTGGTCGGCGATCGGCATCGCCACACGCTCTGGCTGCTGTCGCGTCGACCCACGCTGCCCGAGGCGCGCCTGCAACACCTGCGGCAGCTCGCGCTGCAACAAGGTTACGCGGCCGAACGCCTGCAGTTCGCTGCCGACACGCCGTGAGGCGTGCATGACCGACCTGCAAGGCCTGTTCCACTTCGGCGTGAATCCGCTGGAACTGGTGCTGCGCGGCACCGCGGTGTACTGGTTCCTGTTCCTGCTGTTCCGCTTCGTGCTGCGCCGCGACGCCGGGTCGCTGGGCATCGCCGACATCCTGCTGCTGGTGCTGATCGCCGACGCCTCGCAGAACGCGATGGCCGGCGGCTACCAGACGGTGCTCGACGGCTTCGTGCTGGTGGCCACGCTGATCGGCTGGAACTGGCTGCTCGACTGGGCGAGCTTTCGCTTCAATGCCGTGCGGCGCTTCGCCGAGCCGCGGCCGCTGGTGCTGGTGCGGCGCGGCCGCATCCTGCCGCGCAACCTGAGGCGCGAGTTCGTCACCGTACCCGAGCTGATGGCGAGCCTGCGCGAACACGGCATCGACAAGCTGGCCGAGGTGAAGATGGCGCGCATGGAGCCCGACGGTGTGATCAGCGTGATCCGCCGCGGCGACGGCGACGGTGACGCGGCGCAGGCCTCGCGTCGCGCGGTGCTGCGCTGACGACGCCGCGAACCGCCCCGGGACGAACCGTCCCTGGACGTCTGCGCGGGCGCGTGCCTTGCCGCGCCGGCACGCGCCTACCGCAACCTTCGATGGAGCACAGCACCATGGGACACAGCAGCCTGCTTGGCACCGAACCGGCGGCCACCGAGCCGCGCGGCCGCGATACCGCGTCGCTCGGGCCGAGCGACAGCTCCGACAGCGGCAGCGACCTGGCCGGGCTCGATGAGCGCAGCGGCGGCGACCCGGCCGTGCCGGTGGACGTCGCGCTGCGCGGCGACACCGAACATCCGCTGCTGTCGCGCGACACGCTGAACGCGCAGGGCAGCGACACCGCCGGTACCGGCGAGCGGCGCGGCGCCGCCGACGATCACCAGCGGGAGGCCGCCGACATCGGCGTCGACCGCATCGTCACGCCGCACCGCGAAGCCGGTGACGACGACGTCGTGGACGAAGGCGACGTCGTGATCGACGACGACCCGCTCGACGACATCGCCGGCTCGCCGACCAGCGACCCGCTCGACGAAGAACTCGACGACGACACGTAGAGCTCTTCAGTCACGGGCTCTGTCGGTCAAGGGTTTGCCACACGCGCCTGGTCGCGCAGCGCGCGCACCTGGGCGTGGTTGCGCTCGACGCCGGCGAACTGGCGCTCGACCAGGCTGCGCGCTTCGGGCGCCAGCTGGCCATTGTTCAGCGCCTTGCGGTACTGCGCCATCGCGCTGTCCTCGCCGCGTTCGGTCTCCTCGAGGATGGCCTTGTCGTTGTAGCCGCTGAGCGAGCCCTTCATCGCGACCCAGCCGCGGTGCACGGTGCCGGTGGCGCTGCCGCTGTCCTCGGGCGTGCCGCCCATCTCGGCGACGGCGGCCTGCAACTCGGCCGCAGCCTGTCTGCACTCGTCGGCGCGCTGCAGGAACAGGCGCCGCGTCTGCTCGTCCTTCAGATACTCGGCGGACTTGCGGAAGCCGTACTCGCCGTCCTTGCTGGTCTCGATCAGGTTGTTCAGGATGTCGATGGTGTCGTCACGATTCATGGCGGAAGGATCCTGTCTCTTGGGTGGAAGCGGCGCCGCGCGCGGCGCACACCCGCCGCGCGCCTGCGCGGCGTGGTTGCAAACCGGCACGCCGCGTTCCTGCCGGCGCGCAGTCCGTCGCGCTGCGGCGCCGGCCGATCGCTAGGGTTGGGCCTGGCTTTCGCGGCGCCGCGTGGCGATCGCGTCGTGCAGCGCACCGATCAGCTCGTCCTCCGGACAGGGCTTGCGCAGCACCTTGAACTCGGCGGCTGCGGCCGAGGTCGAGAAGCCGCTGATCAGCAGCACCGGCAGGTCCGGCCGCTCGCGGCGCAGCCGCCGCGCCAGCTCGACGCCGTCGAAGTCGCCCGGCATCACCACGTCGGACAGCACCACGTCGAACGGTGGCTCGCTGTCGATCAGCTTCAACGCATGGTGGGCGTCGCGCGCCTGCACCACCTGTGCACCGAGCGCACGCAGCAGCGCGGCGGTCACGCCCGCCAGCTCGTCGTTGTCCTCGACCAGCAGCACGCGCGACTCGGCCAGGTCGCGGCCTGCCGCCGGCGCGGTGGTGCCGGTGACGTCGTCGTCGGCGCGGCCCTCGCTGGCCGGCAGCAGCAGCGACACGGTGGTGCCCAGGCCCGGCGTGCTGGCCAGTCGCGCGGTGCCGCCGGCCTGTGTGCAGAAGCCATGCACCTGGCTCAGGCCCAGGCCCGTGCCCTGCCCGACGTCCTTGGTGGTGAAGAACGGCTCGAACACACGCTCGGCCAGGTCGGCCTCCAGGCCGAGGCCGTCGTCGGTGACGGTGATCAGCACGAAACGCCGGCGTGGCGCGCCGGCCAGCCCGGCCGTGTCGTCGTGGTCGGCGTTGCGGGCGCGCAGCTGCAGCTCGCCGCCCGAGGGCATCGCATCGCGGGCGTTGAGCGCCAGGTTGATCATCGCGAGTTCGAGTTCGCCGGAGTCCACCCGCACCGGCAAGGTGCCCGGCGCCACCTGCACCGACACCGCGATGCGCCGACCGAGCACGCTGCGCAGCAGGTCCTGCAGCTCGGGCAGGTAGCGCGCGAGGTCGAGCGACTGCGGCCGCACCGGCCGCCGGCCGGCGAAACGCAGCAGGTGCTGGGTCAGCCGGCTGCCGACCTCGACCGCCCGCAGCGTGGCCGACACCGGCACCTGCAGCTCGGGTCGATGGTCGGCGTGGCGCTGGATCAGGTGCGCGCTGTTGCTGATGACGCCGAGCAGGTTGTTGAAGTCGTGCGCCACGCCGCCGGTCAGGCGGCCGAGCGCCTCGATGCGCTGGCTCTGCGACGCACGCTGCTCGGCCTGCCGCGTGCGCTTGACCGCATCGGCCACCTGGCGCTCGAGGTCGCTGCGGTTGTCGCGCAGCGACTCGGCCGCCTGCGCCATCGCGATGGCGACCGCGTCGCATTCGGCCAGCCCGGTCGGCTGCGGTGACACCGGCTGGCCGCTGCGCATGCGCTCGGCCGCCGCCTCGAGCGCGTGCACCGGCTCGACGATGCGCCGCGCCACCCAGAACGCGCCGAGCACGGCCAGCGCCAGCAGCGTGGCCGCGCCGAGCACCACCTGCGCCACCGCCATCGGCACCTGGCCGGCGAGCTCGCCGCGCGGCATGCCGATCACGTAGGTCCAGCCCGTCGGCAGCTTGCGGAAGTAACCCGTCATCGCCGCGTCCTCGAGCGAGCGCGATTCGAAGAAACCTTCGCGACCGTGCTGCAGTCGCTCGCGCAGGTCGGGCGTGGCCAGGCGGCCGACGAAGGCCGCGCCGCCGGGGTGGCGCGCCAGCACCACGTCGCGATCGTCGAGCACGGCGCCCACCCAGTCGGCCGGCAGACGCTGCGCGTCGATGATGGCCTGCAGCTCGCCGGGACGCCAGGCCAGCACCACGTTGAGCTCGGTGGGCCCGCCGCGTTGCACCGGGTGCACGACCTCGGTGTGCGCGTTCACGCCTTGGCCGACCAGCGGGCGCACCAGCGGCGTGTCGACCAGATCCACGGCCGCGTCGCGGATCGGCCGCGGCGCGCCGACCTGGTCGTCACGCGTATCGAGCAGCGTCTGGCCCCGCTTGCGCAGCTCGATCCAGCCGTCGATGTCATGGCTGGCGTTGCGGGCCAGCCGCAGGAAGTTCGCCAGGTCCTCGGCGGTCACCGCGCCACCGTGATCCAGCCAGCGCGAGGCCGACAAGGTGCGCGTGGTCGCCGCGCGCGCGGCCAGTTCGGCATCGACCACCATGGACAGCGCGCGCGCCGTCTCGCGCAGCGTGCGCTGGTAGGCCTCGCGTTCGGACTGGAAGGTGCTGGCGACCAGCCAGGCGACGCCGACCAGGGCCGGCAGCAGCACGGCCAGCACGAGAAGCAGGATGCGCGATCGGATCGTGACGGGCATGGCGTGGTCGATGCAGGCCGCGGCGGACTCGCCGGCCAGGGGCGTGCGGCGAGCGCTGCACCTTAGCGCAACTGCCCGCTCTCGTGTGTCCCCGGGATGCGAGGTCGGGTATCGCTTAGAGGAAGAACTCAAAGCGGCGTGCCACGGCTTCCTGGACGCGACGCCAGCGGTTGCGCGACGACCAGGCCGCGGCTTCGATCGAACGTGCGCGCGCGACGTCGTCGCGCAACACCTGTTCGAGGCGGCGGGCGAATCCCTCGTCCAGTACCACCAGGTCGGCTTCGGCGTTGTGCAGCACGCTGCGCCAGTCGACGTTGCTCGAGCCCACGCTGCTCCAGACGCCGTCGATCACGCAGGCCTTGGCATGCAGCAGCCGGTCGTGGCGCTCGTGGATGCGGATGCCGGCACGCAGCAGCTGCGCGTAGTGCGAGCGACCGGCGTGCAACGGGGCCCAGAAGTCGCTCACGCCGGGCAGCAGCAGATCGACCACGACGCCGCGCTCGGCGGCGCGCACGAGCGCGCGGATCAGCCGGCGCGGCGGCACCAGGTAGGCGGTGGTCAGCATCACGCGGCTGTGCGCGCCGTCGATGGCCGCCAGCAGTGCGCTGTAGTACGGGTTGCGCCGGCGTCCGGCGTCGCTGGCGGCGATCGCGACACGCTGCGTGCCCACCACGGCCAGCGGCGGAAAGTAGTGCGCCGACGGCAGCGGCAGGTCGGCATGCAGCTTCCAGTGGCCGACGAAGAGCCGCTGCAGCCGCGACACCGCCGGTCCCTCGATGCGCACGTGCAGGTCGCGCCAGCCGGTGGACCGGTTGCCCGCGCCGGTCAGCGCCGCGGCCGACGAATGGACCTTGCTGATGTTGACGCCGCCGATGAAGCCGATGCGGCCGTCCACCACCATCAGCTTGCGGTGATCGCGCCAATGCAGCGCCTGACCGAGCCAGAGGCGCCAGCGCTGCACCGGGTTGTACTCGCACAGGCCGACGCCGCCGCGGCGCAGTCGCTCGAAGAACGCCGACGAGGTGCGCAGGGAGCCGAAACTGTCGAACAGCAGGTTCACGCGGACACCGGCGCGGCAGCGTGCCATCAGGCGCCGGGCCAGCTCGTCACCCGGGCCGCTGTCCTCGACGATGTAGCTCTCGATGTTGACGTGGTCGCGCGCCGCGTCGATGGCGGCGAACATGGCCTCGAAGGTGGCGTCGCCGTCTTCGAGCAGCTCCACGCGGTTGCCGGCGAGCAGCGGGGCGCCGAGGTGGCGCACCAGCAGCGCGGCATGGTCGGCCGCGGGCGCCAGGCGGCGCGGCAAGGTCAGGATGCTGCTGGTCGGCATGGGTGGCTCAAGACTGCACTGCAAGGCGGGTCTTTGGACGCGAGCAAGCGGCGTGCCTGCCGGTCCCGGCGCGGTCGCCGCCGCGTGCGCCCGCTTCAAGCCCGCGTGCGGGCCGCCGGGCGTCGCGGGCGCACCAGCGAGCGCAGCGTCGGCAGCTCGCGCTGGTCACCTTCGAGAAAGCGGCTCAGCAGCCGCAGGCCGCGGCGTCGCCGGCACACCGTGCGCAGCGCGATCAGCAGCGGCACCGCGATCAGCGCACCGGCAATGCCCCAGACCCAGCCCCAGAACATCACCGACAGGAACACCGAGATCGGGCTCAGCGCGAGCCGCCGGCCGACCACCCACGGGCTGAACACGTTGCTCTCGAACGCATGGATCGCCGCGAAGATGGCGAACGGTGCCAGCATCGCGGGCAGTGCGTCGAAGGTCATCATGCCGGCCAGCAGCAGCATGGCCATGATCGCCATCGGTCCGATGTAGGGCACGAAGCAGAGCACCGCCACCACCGCGCCCCACAGCGTGGGGTTCGGCAAGCCCACTGCCCACAGCCCGAAGCCGGTGATGAAGCCGGCGCCGACGTTGATGCAGCCGAGCGCGACCAGGTAGCGGCCGATCTCGCGCTGCGCCGCCCGCACGCCGCCGAGCATCAGCGCACGCGTGCGACGGCGCGGGATCGCCTCGACGTAGCGCGACAGCATCCAGTGCTCCGACGCGAGCAGGAAGTACAGCAGGATCACCGTCGCCGCCACCGACAGCGCGACCGTCGGGCTGTGGCCGAGCAGCTTGCCGGTGAGCAGTTCGATGGGGCTGACGCTGGTCAGCAGCGTGTCCAGGATCTTGTTGGATTTCTCCTCGATCACGCCGGACAGCAGCATGTTGGCGACCGAGAAGACGACGCTCCAGAGAATGAAGGCGAGCGCGAGTGCCGCGTAGGACGGTGCGCGGTCGCGGATCGTGACTTGGCCTGTGCCGGCGCGCGGGCGTGGATCGAATTGCGCGACGCTGGGAT
>CALMQI010000098.1 GCA_937871935.1 uncultured Burkholderiales bacterium | reverse complement strand
CGCTTGAGGAGCTTTCGGGCGAGTTTGGCGTCTCGCGCGAGCGTATTCGCCAAATCGAGGTGCGGGCCTTCGAAAAAGTGCAGAAGGCTGTGCAGTCGTCGGCGCGAACGGCGGAGTTGCCGTCGCACCAAGCCCGTATTAGTTGACGGACTAAGTGGTAAAAGATAGCGACATGTGAGGGCGTTGCGGCGAACCGCAGCGCCCTCTTCATTTTGGGCCGGTCCCTTCCTCGCCATGGGTTGTCCAGAGCAGACATATGCGCCGCAACTTTGCACTCGTATTTAACCAAAGCGCTGGCGCTGGCCGTCCGCGCAAGCTTGATCGCGTCGTCACGCATCTGGAGCGGCGGGGCGCGCGCGTCACGGCCCTTCAGACGTCGAGCGCGGCAGACGCATCTGTAAAAGTCGCGACAGTCGCTAGATCGGGAACTTATGACGCGGTGATCGCCGCGGGCGGCGACGGCACCATCCGTGCCGTGGCCGCAGGTGCCGCCGGAACATCGCTTGCCGTTGGCATCGTGCCGCTCGGCACCGGAAACGTCATGCGTCACGAGATCGGGCTTTCAACGCGTGCGCGCCTCATCGCTCATACGCTGCTCGAAGGTCCTGAGATTCCTGTGCGCGGCGGCGTGGTGAACGGCGCGCCCTTTTTCTTAATGGCGGGCGCTGGGTTCGATGGCCGGATCGTCGCGCTTTTGAACCAAAAGTCTAAACGCCTGTTCGGCCGCCTCGCCTCGGCGCTGGTGATGCTGGCGCTGCTGCTGTGGCGCAGCACGCTGAACATCTTCTCGATGATCGGCCTGGTCATGCTGATGGGCCTGGTGACGAAGAACGCGATCCTGCTGGTCGACTTCGCCAACCAGGCGCGCAAGGCCGGCGCCACGGTGGCCGACGCGCTGCTGCAGGCCGGGTTGATCCGTCTGCGGCCGATCATGATGACCACCGCCGCCATGGTGTTCGGCATGCTTCCGTTGGCGCTGGCGCTCAACGAGGGCGGCGAGATCCAGGCGCCGATGGGCCGCGCCATCATCGGCGGCGTGATCACCTCGACGCTGCTGACGCTGGTGGTGGTGCCGGTGATCTACAGCCTGCTGGTACGCGACAAGCGCGCCGTGGCATCCGCGGGCGGCGGTTCGGCCATGCCGGTACCGGCCGATCGCGACTGACCCGCCTGCTTCAAGCGCGCCAGCGGTAGATCACGTCACGCAGCATCGGGTAGATCTGCGTCTCCCAGCGCCGGCCGCTGAATACGCCGTAGTGGCCGACACCTGGCTGCACGTAGTGGTCCTTCAACGTCGGCGGCAGCTTCGTGCACAACGCATGCGCAGCCAGTGTCTGGCCGACCGAGCAGATGTCGTCGCGCTCGCCTTCCACGGTGAGCAGCGCGGTGCGGCGGATCGCCTGCGGCCGCACCGGCCGGCCGCGGTATTGCAGCGCGCCGCGCGCCAGCGCGTAGTCCTGGAACACCTGCTGCACGGTCTCGAGGTAGAACTCGGCCGGCAGGTCGGCGACGGCGAAGTACTCGTCGTAGAAGCGCCGCGTCGGCTCGGCTTTGTCACGCTCGCCGGCGGCCAGATGGTCGTGCATCTGCTTCAGCGCCTGCACGTGGCGCTCCAGGTTCATGCTCATGAACGCGGTCAGCTGCAGGAAGCCGGGGTACACGCGGCGCAGCGCGCCGCGGAAACGCAGCGGCACCATCGAGATCAGGTTCTGCTCGAACCAGTGCAGCGGTTTCGAGGTGGCGAGTTCATTCACCCGCGTCGGCGCGATGCGGCAGTCGATCGGCCCGGCCATCAGCGTGAGCGTGCGCGGTGTCGCGGGGTGCTCGTCCTCGGCCATCAGGGCCACCGCGGCGAGCGCTGCCACGCTGGGTTGGCAGATCGCGAGCAGGTTGCCGCCGGGGCCTATGCGCGCCAGGAACTCGATCAGGTGCTCGATGTATTCATCGAGGCCGAAGCGGCCCGCGAGCACCGGCACGTCGCGTGCGTTGTGCCAGTCGGTGATGTAGACGTCGTGGTCGCGCAGCGCCACGCGTACCGTGTCGCGCAGCAGCGTGGCAAAGTGGCCCGACATCGGCGCCACCACCAGCAGCGGCGGCTGCGGCGGCGCGCCGACCTTGCGAAAGCGCAGCAGCGTGGCGAACGGCGTCTGCGCCGTGATCTCCTCGACCACATCCACCGGCTCGCCGTGAATCTCCACCGTGTCCAGCCCGAACGGCGGCCGGCGGTGCGTGATCTGCGCGAAGGCCAGCACCTCGCACGCGGCGGCCATGCGCCGCACGCGAGGGTGATCGAGCGCTGCGGGCCACAGGGGTGCCATCGTGGGCGGCTGAGTCAGCACCGCAGCGCCCAAATGCGCCATCGTGCGCATCGGCCACAGCAGATCGGCCTGTGCCTGGTACCCGTGGTACAGCATTGCGTCTCCCTGTCGCCCATGTCAAGGGTGAGCCATGCAATCATCGAGCCAGCCGCTTGGCACAGGGCTTGCAGCCAGCTCCGCCAAGGGGTCAGCCGCGAACGGCCGGCCCGAACCGGAGCTCCAGACCATGCCGCGCGCCACGCTCACGATCAGCAGCCGCAATTACTCGTCGTGGTCGCTGCGCGGCTGGCTGCTGGCCCGCATGTCCGGGCTCGATTTCGACACCGTCGTCGTGCCGCCGGGCGACGCCAGCTCGCGCAAGGAGCTGCTGCTGCTGTCGCCGTCGATCCTGGTGCCCTGCCTGCGGCACGACGGTGTGACCGTCTGGGACACGCTGGCCATCGGCGAGTACCTGCACGAGATCAAGCCCAAGGCGCAGTTGCTGCCGGCGGCGCGCGGGGCGCGCGCGCATTGCCGCGCGGTCTGCGGCGAGATGCATTCGGGCTTCGCCAGCCTGCGCGCCGCGCTGCCGATGAACCTGAAAGGTGACTCGCCGGGCTTTCGCATCTGGGAGCGCGCGCAGGCCGACATCGACCGCATCACCGAAATCTGGCGCGACTGCCAGTCCACCTATGGCGGACCCTTCCTGTTCGGCGAGCGGCCCGGCATGGGCGACGCGATGTACGCGCCGGTGGCCACGCGCTTCCTCACCTATCACGTGGCGCTCGACGGCGCCTGTGGCGCCTACGCCAGCCGGCTGCTCGCGCTGCCCGACATGCAGCAGTGGAAGCAGGCCGCGCTGGCCGAACCCGACGAGATCGAGGAACTCGACATGGAGTTCTGACAGGAACGATCAGCTCCAGGCCTGCGGCGCCGGCACCGGGCACGGCCCCGTCACGTCGACGGTCGTGAAGTCGGCCGGACCGACGACCTCCAGGTACTCCATGTCGGGCGAATAGTCGTACAGGTAGTGCACGATGCCCGGCCGCTGGTGCACCATGTCGCCGGCTTCGACCAGCGTGGGCTGCTCGCCGTACATGAAACGCGCCCAACCCTTGAGCATGAAGACGATGTGGAACTGCGCCTCGTGGCGGTGCCAACCGGTCCCCTTTTCGGGCGCCGAATTGGCCTTCACCAACTGCGCCACCACGCGGCCGTGGGTGGCGTCGGCAATGCCGAGGTCCCGGTAGAGGAAGAAGTCGCGCAGCCCTTCGCCGCGCCACGCGGTGTCGCTCGGCTTGACGTGCGAAAAGCGGGTCTGGGTGGTGTCCAACATGGCGCATGCTCCCGTGGCTGGTGGATGGAGAGCCTTGCCGCATGCATGCTGCGTTCCACCCCGCGACAGTGCGCGGCCGGCACCGCGACGGGGTGTGCCTGGCACCGCCCTGGTGAATCCGGCACCGCCGCCGGCTTGAATTCAGGGAACTCGAGGCGCACACTCGCCGCCCGGGAGGGTGGTGTCGACCGAACCGACGAGTGATGCGGTCGCACTCGAACAACCTCGAGGAGCATCAAGCATGGAACACGTTCATGGCATGCGGCTGATCGACCTGGCTGTTCCTGAGACCGACGACGCGTCGGCGCGCCTGCGGCAGCGCCAGCTTCGGCGGCAGCAAGCGCAACCGGCTGTTCATGGCCGGCAGCACGTCGCTGTACGCGGTGTACGTGGAGACACGCGGCGGTACGCCGACTTGAGAGCGCCCCCAGGCGGCGGCAAACGCCTGAGCAGTTGATGCGGCGGCGCCTGTCGGTGTGCCTCTGGGTGGTGGGCGGCCTGGCGGCCGCCGCGCATCCCGTCCGCGCTGCCGAGGCGCTCTCGCGGTCCGGCGTGGTGCTGCTGCAGAACAGCACGGTGCTGGAGCAGCGCGTGGTCAACATCGACACGATGGCCGAGTACATCCGCGCCGTGGAGTCGGCAGCGCGCGAGGCGGTGCAGGCCAGTCCGTCCAAGCGTGCAGTGGCCGGTTTCATCGTCGTCGCGGTGCGGCCGCAGCAGAAGTCGCGCGTGTGGCTCGACTTCGACGCGCCGCTGAACTTCCAGACCAGCTGGCAGATCGTGGCCAAGGTCGCGGCGATCTCGCCGTTCGAGGCCCGCAACGGGCCGGTGGTGCTGGCGCTCAAGGTCGCGCTATGGGGCGCAGGTGAGTCAGGGCGAATTGCGCCGTCACCGGCGGAGTGGAAGGCGGTCACGCAGGCGGCCGGAATGCAGCCGGAGCTTGATCAGCTGATCGAAAAGGTCTGGCGCGACTGACTTGCCTGGCGCTTCGGGCGCTCGATGGGCCGCACCGGGAGCATGATCGTGCCTGCTATCCTGCGCCGATGCGAATCACGCGATGGCTCGGGCGTGGGGTGGGCGCAGCGTCGGTCGCGATCGGCGTCGCCGCCTGCGGCGGCGGTGGCGCATCGCCTGTGATCGCGGTCTATTCGTCGTTCGGCTCGGTGCAATGCAGCGGGGGCGGCACTACGCTCACGCACCTGCAGCAGTCGTTGGTCGCCGCCGGTATCCAGGTTCTCGCGTCGCGCTGCGGCCTCGACGGTGTCGTGCGGCCGGCGCTGTGCGGTGCACCCGACGGGCGCATCGCGATCTTCGACATCGACGAGCCCGCCGCGGCGGTGGCGCTGTTCCTCGGTTTCGCGTTGCTGAGCACGCTGCCCGGCGCGACCCACGACGACTGCCCCTGACGCAGCAGCATCCGCGCGGCCAGCAGGCTTCGCGCCGCTCAGCACTCGACGATGTTCACCGCCAGGCCGCCGCGCGCGGTCTCCTTGTACTTCGTCATCATGTCGGCGCCGGTCTCGCGCATCGTCTTGATCACCTTGTCGAGCGACACGTAGTGCGTGCCGTCGCCGCGCAGCGCCATGCGCGCGGCGTTGATCGCCTTCACCGACGCGATCGCGTTGCGTTCGATGCAGGGGATCTGCACCAGCCCGCCCACCGGGTCGCAGGTGAGGCCGAGGTGATGCTCCATGCCGATCTCGGCGGCGTTCTCGGTCTGCGCCGGCGTGCCGCCGAGCACGGCGCACAGCGCGCCGGCGGCCATCGAGCAGGCGACGCCCACCTCGCCCTGGCAGCCGACCTCGGCACCGGAGATCGACGCGTTCTCCTTGTAGAGGATGCCGATCGCGGCGGCGGTGAGCAGGAAGTCGCGTATGCCGGTCTCGCTCGCACCGTGCACGAAGCGGGCGTAATAGTGCAGCACCGCCGGCACGATGCCGGCCGCGCCGTTGGTTGGCGCGGTGACCACGCGGCCGCCGGCGGCGTTCTCCTCGTTGACCGCCAGTGCGTAGAGGTTCACCCAGTCGAGCACCTGCAGCGGGTCGCGCAGCGCCGCCTCGGGGTTGCTCGTCAACGCACGATGCAGCGCGGGCGCGCGCCGCTTGACCTTGAAGCCGCCGGGCAGCACGCCTTCGCTGCGCAGGCCGCGTGCCATGCAGTCCTGCATCGCCTGCCAGATGCGCTGCAGCCCGGCGTCGATGTCGGCGTCGCTGCGCCAGTGACGTTCGTTGCGGCGCATCAGCTCGGCGATGCTGCAGCCGTGCGTCCGTGTCAGCGCGAGCAACTCCTCGCCGGTATGGAACGGATACGGCAGCACGGTCGCGTCGGGCGCGATGACCTTCTGCTTGCTGCCATCGCTGGCCAGTTCGTCGCTGACCACGAAGCCGCCGCCCACCGAGTAGTAGCAGCGGTTCGCCAGCTCGGCGCCGGCGGCGTCGTGCGCCACGAAGCGCATGCCGTTGGCGTGGAAGGGCAGCGCCTCGCGCCGGTGGAACACGAGGTCGTGCTTCTCGTCGAAGGCCACCTCGTGCCGGCCCAGCAGCGGCAGCCGAGCGGCCTTGCGCAGCAGCGCCAGCAGCTGCGGCACGGCGTCGACGTCCACCGTGTCGGGCTCGTGGCCGGCCAGGCCCAGCAGCACCGCCTTGTCGCTGCCGTGGCCCTTGCCGGTGGCACCGAGCGAGCCGTACAGGCCGGCCTGCACACGCGCCGTGCGTTCGAGCAGGCCGTCGTGCGCGAGGCGCAGCGCGAACAGGCGCGCCGCCCGCATCGGGCCCACGGTGTGGCTACTGCTCGGGCCGATGCCGATCTTGAACAGGTCGAACACCGAGACGGCCATGGTGCAGCGCCTTTGCTTTAGCTCGCCGACTCGAATTCGCTCATCGGCACACAGCTGCAGAACAGGTTGCGGTCGCCGTAGACGTTGTCGACGCGCCCCACCGGCGACCAGTACTTGGCGCGCCGCAGGCTCTTCACCGGGAAGGCCGCCTGCTCGCGCGTGTAGGCGTGCGGCCAGTCGGTGGCGAGCAGCGCCTCGGCGGTGTGCGGAGCGTGCTTCAAAGGGTTGTCCTCGCGCGGCCAGGCGCCGGATTCGACCTGGCGGATCTCGTCGCGGATGGCCAGCATCGCGTCGCAGAAGCGGTCGAGTTCGACCAGCGGTTCGCTCTCGGTGGGCTCCACCATCAGCGTGTTGGCCACCGGAAAACTCAGCGTCGGCGCATGGAAGCCATAGTCGATCAGCCGCTTGGCGACGTCTTCGGCGGTGACGCCGCAGAGGTCTTTGAACTTGCGCAGGTCGAGGATGCACTCGTGCGCGACGCCGCCACCCTGGATGCCGGCGATGCCGCCGCTGAAGTGGATGTCGTAGGCATCGGCCAGCCGCGCAGCCACGTAGTTGGCGGCGAGGATCGCGCACTCGGTCGCTTGGCGCAGCCCGTCGGCGCCCATCATGCGCATG
>CALMQI010000097.1 GCA_937871935.1 uncultured Burkholderiales bacterium | reverse complement strand
CGGCCAGCACCGGCGTGTGCTGCACCACCGGCAGCACCTCGTGCGCCATCTCGCAGACGATTTGATTGGCGTTGCCGTAGGCCAGCAGCCCGGCCAGCGAGCCGCGCCCGGCCATGCGGTAGCGGCCGGAGTTGTAGATCACGATGAGGTCGATGCCGCCGGCCTCCTCGCACTTGGCCGACAAGCCGGTGCCGGCGCCGCCGCCGATGAGCGGCCGGCCGGCGGCGATCTTGGCCCGGAAGCGTTCGAGCAGCGTGGTTCTAGCGATACGGGGCATGGCTGCGAATCTGCGCGGTGGGTGATGATGTGGAAGCGATGTCGCGCCACGCCGCCACCAGCGCGTCGGCAAAGGCTTCGTCGTTGATGTGCAGCGGCAGGCGTTGCAGCTTGCGGTTCGTGCCGGCGCGGAACAGCTGCTCGAGGGTGGTGAACAGCACGCGGTCGGCCTCGGGGTCGTGGAAAGGCTGGCCCGGCCGGTCGATCGCCGACACGCCGCCTTCGGGGATCAGGAAGCGCACCGGCCCCTGCATGGCATTGAGCTTGGTCGCGATGAACGTGCCGATCGCGCGGCACTCGTCGGCCGTGGTGCGCATCAGCGTGACGTTGGGGTTGTGGCGGTACAGGCGCCGGCCCTTGTGGCGCTCGGGTACGGTGTCCCAGGCGCCGAAGTTGACCATGTCGAGCGCGCCGCACGAGCCCACGTAGGGCAGCGCGTGGCGCGCAAAGACGTCCAGCCGCGTCGGCCCGGCCGACAGCACGCCACCGCCGATCTGATCGGCCACCTCGGTGGTCGACACGTCGATCACACCGGTGAGCAGGCCCGAGTCAGCCAGCTTTTCCATGCTCTGGCCGCCGACGCCGGTGGCGTGGAAGACCAGGCAGTCGTAGTCGTCGGCCAGGCGCTTCGTCACCGCCTGCACGCAGGTCGTGGTGACACCGAACATCGTCAGGCCGATGGCCGGCTTGGTGATCGTCGATTCGGCGGGCGGGTGCGCGATCATGCCGGCCAGCGCATGCGCCGCATTGGCCAGCACCTTCTCGCTGATGCGGTTGATGCCCTGCACGTCGGTGACCGAATACATCATGCACATGTCGCTCGGGCCCACGTAGGGCCGCGTGTCGCCGCTGGCCATGGTGGAGACCATCACCTTGGGGCAGCCGATCGGCAGCGCCCGCATGCCGGTGGTGGCCAGCGTGGTGCCGCCGGAGCCGCCGGCGCTGATGAGGCCGCCGACGTCACGCCGCGTGCGCATGAAGTGCTCGAAGGCGATCGCCATGCCGCTGACGGCGCTGCCGCGGTCGCCGCTGAAGACGGCCGCTTCGCCGTCGGGGTGATGGCGCGCGACCTCGCGTGGGTGCACGCTTGCCGGCGACGGCCGGCCCGAGGTGGCGAGGTCGACCGTCACCACGCGCAGGCCGAGCTTCTCGAGGCACTGGCGCAGATAGAACAGTTCGCGCGACTTGGTGTCGAAGGTGCCGGCCACGTAGGCGGCGCGGCCGCTGCTGGCGGCGACCGGGAACTCCACCACCTTGGCCGACACCGCTGCTGCCACCACGGGGGCCGCGCTGACCGCCGTCGGCTCGCGCGTGATGTCGGGTATCGGCGCGCCGGCGGCGCCGGCGTTCCAGCGGTTGAAGCCGCGCACCGTGCGCGGCGCCAGGTCGTCGAGCGACGGTGCACCCTCGGCATGCTGGCGGCGCACGGTGAGCACCTGCATCGGCGCCGGTGCGTCGATCATCGGCGCCGGCGCTGCGACGTCGGGCTCCAGCTCGGCATGGCCGCCCGAGCGCACGCCGAGCAGCCGCTCCTGCAGCTCGCGATCGGCGGCGAGTTCAGCGGCCGGCAGCTCCTGCGCGATGCGGCCGTTGACCATCACGCCGATGCGGTCGGCCACGTCGATCGCGACGCCGAGGTTCTGCTCGATCAGCAGCACCGCGATCTCGCCGTCGTCGGCCAGCTGGCGCAGCGCATGCGCGACCTGGTCGACGATCACCGGGGCCAGGCCCTCGGTGGGCTCGTCCATCACCAGCAGCCGCGGCTGCAGCAGCAGCGCGCGGCCGATGGCCAGCATCTGCTGCTCGCCGCCGGAGAGTTGCGCGCCGCCGTGGCCCTTGCGTTCGGCCAGGCGCGGGAACATCGTGTACACGCGGTCGACGTCGCGTTTCTTCGCCGCCACCAGGCGCAGCGTCTCGTCGACCGTCAGCGACGGCCAGACACGCCGGCCCTGCGGCACGTAGGCAATGCCGCGGCGCGTGATCTGGTGCGGCGGCAGACCGAGGATCTGCTCACCCAGCAGGCGCACGCTGCCGGTGGCGGGCACGAGACCGGTGATCGCGTTGCACAGCGTGGTCTTGCCCATGCCGTTGCGCCCGACGATGCCGAGCACACCCTTGGCCAGCGACAGGCTCACGCCCTGCAGCGCATGCGCGCGGCCGTAGTAGACGTCGAGGCCCTCGACCACCAGCACCGGGCCGGTGGCCTTGTCGTCGCCAGCCTTGTTCGACCAGAAGGCCACTAGTGTTTGCCTCCCATGTAGATGGCCTGCACCTGGGCGTCATCCTGGATCTCGGCGGGCGTGCCGGTCTTCAGAACGCGGCCGTTGTGCATCACGGTGACCTTCTCGACCACCGCCAGCGCGATGTCGAGGTCGTGTTCGATCAGCACGAAGCTCATGTGCGACGGCAGCCCGCGCAGCAGTGCGACGAGTTCACGCCGCTCGGCCGGCGACAGGCCGGCGGCCGGCTCGTCGAACAGGATCAGCCGCGGTGCGCCGGCCAGCGCCATGCCCACCTCGAGCTGTCGCTGCTGCCCGTGCGCCAGGTTGGCCACCGGCTCATCGGCCAGGTGCGTGAGGCGCGCGCGTTCGAGCAGCTCCTGCGTGGCGGCCACCGATGCGTGGCGCGGCCGTGACCGCAGCAAGGCAAAGCGGCCGCTGGCCACGCCGCGCACCGCGAGGAACAGGTTGTCGCGCACCGTGAGGTCGCGAAACAGCAGCGAAGACTGATACGTGCGCCGCAGCCCCTTGCGGATGCGTTCGTGCGGCGGCAGTTCGGTGATGTCTTCGCCGAAGAAATGGATCCGCCCCGAGGTCGGCGGAAAGTCACCCGTGATGGTATTGAACAACGTCGTCTTGCCCGCGCCGTTGGAGCCGAGGATCGCGTACTTCTGCCCCGCGGCCACCGACAGCGACACCTCGTCGACCGCACGCAGCGCACCGAACGCCCGTGTCACCTGCGTCAACGTGAGCGCGTCGCCGGTCGCCACCGGCGCGCGCACACCGGCCGCCCCACGTGGAGCGGCCGTGCCCTGGCGAAACTGAGAAATGGAAGCCACAGTGTCTGCAGTGTTTCAAGCGGCCGCCGTGGATCCGGCTTTGCCGGTCCACTGGCGGCGCCCCCCCGGGGGGGAGGCGCCGCAGGCGCTCCGGGGGGGGTCAAGGGCACGCCGGAACGTCGCGCGACCCCATCTGGAACTCCTCCTTCTTCATGCCCAGCAACTGATCGATGCCGTCGACCTTGCGGTGCACCTTGTTGAAGAGGTTGCCCTTCGAGTCCTTCACCACCTCGGTGACGAAAGTGCTGCCGATGGCCTGCCGGTTGCCGTCGAGCTTGACGTCGCCGGTGGGCGTCTTCAGCACCATCTTCGACAGCGCCTCGCGGTACTTGGCCTGGCCACCCGACAGGTCGCCCTTCACCGCGTCGAGGCCATCGAGTGCGGCCTTCATGTTGACGTAGTACACATAGGCGAACAGGCTCGGGCTCGGAAAGCCGCCGGCCGACACCGGATAGTTCTTCTGGTAGTCGGCGACGAAGGCCTTCCACTCGGCGCCGTCGTAGGCGTCGGCCACCGGGCCGGCCGACAAGGTGCCGACCAGCGAGTCGCGGCGCTTGCCCTTGTAGTTGAGGATGTCCTGGCTCACCGTGATCGAGCCACCGAGGATCGGCTTGTCGCCGCCGGCGTTCTCGTACTGCGTCAGGAAGTTCACCGCGTCGGCACCGCCGAGCACGACCAGCAGCGCATCCACGGTCTTCGGGATCTTGGCGATCACCGAGGAATAGTCCTTGCCGCCCAACGGCACCCAGGCCTTCTCGGGCACCTTGCCGCCGAGCTTGCAGTACTCGGCCATGAAGCCCTGCACCTGCGAATACGGGAACGCATAGTCCTCGGCGATCACCATCACGCGCTTGTAGCCCTTGTCGAGCGCAGCCTTGCCCAGGCCCATCATCCACTGCGCACCCTCGGTGTTGAAGCGGAAGAAGTTGGCCGCCGGGCTCACCAGCGTGGCCGCCTGCGCGCCTGAGCTGCCGTTGATGAAGGTGATGTTGGGCTGCGTCTTCGCGTAGTCCTTGACCGCGATGCCCTCGCCACCCGACAGCGGCCCGACCATGATGTCGACCTTGTCCTGCTCGACCAGCTTGCGCGTGGCATTGACGGCCACGTCGGGCTTGGCATCGGAGCTGGCCTTGATGATCTCGATCTTGCGGCCGGCGACCGCGCCGCCGCGCTGCTTGACGGCGAGTTCGGCGCCGCGCATGCCGTCGGCACCGCCGGCGGCGAACGGCCCTTCCAGTGTGGCCAGCAGGCCGATCTTGACCGGCTGGCCCTGGGCCCAGGCGCCGCCCATCAGTGCCGCGGCCGCCGCGGCGCCCAGCATCGAACGGATCCAGATTCTCTTGTTCACTTTCACGGTTGTCTCCTTGCGGGTTGAGTCAAGGTCTGGTTCGGTCCGAAGCGGGAGCGAAGCTTCGCCCACAGTCCGAGCAGGCCGTCGGGGGAAAACAGCACGATGGCGAGGAATACGCCGCCGATCACGAGGTTGAAGCGTTCGCGATCGATGACGTCGATGGCAAAGGTCTGCAGCAGCACGAACACCAGCGCGCCGAGGAACGCGCCGATCGGGTGCTTGACGCCGCCGAGCACGGCGATGACCAGGATGTTGATCATCCAGCCGGTGCCCACCGAGCCGGGCGTCATCAGCGCGTTGTACCAGGCGAGCAGGATGCCGCCGACAGCGGCCAGCAGGCCGGCCAGCGCATAGGCCGCGACGCGATGCGCGACGACGTGGAAGCCCAGCGCCGCCATGCGGCGCGGGTTGTCGCGAATGCCCTGCAACGCGATGCCGAACGGCGAACGCACGATGTAGCGCACGAAGAAGTAGCCCGCCAGCGCCCACATCAGCGACATGAAGTAGAACGGCACCGGGTCGCGCCAGTTCAACCCGAAGGCGGTGGGCGGCTTCAGCTCGCGCAGGCCCTGGAAGCCGTTGAACAGCGTGTAGTTCTGCAGCACCAGGTAGTAGAACGCCACGCCGATGGCCAGCGTGATCATGATGGTGTAGATGCCCTCGGTACGCACCGACAGCCAGCCGATCAGCGTGGCGCAGATCACCGCGATCAGGATCGCGAACGGCACCGCGATCCACAGGCTCCAGCCAAGGCTGATCTCGGCGCTGCTGCTGGTGCCGAGCACGGCCATCGCGTAGCCGGCGATGCCGGCCACCGTCATCTGCGCCAGCGACACCATGCCGCCGTAGCCGGCCAGGAAGCTGAGCGACAGCGCGATCAACCCGAGCAGCAGCGATTGCGCGACGACCTGAAACAGCAGGAACGGCGTGGCGACGAAGGGCACGGCCAGCAGGCCCAGGCCGACGAAGACATGGCGCGGCGCCAGCGTGCGCCACAGGTACTGCAACCAGCGCGGCGCGTCGCTCTCAGCATGCGGCTGCGGCGCGACCACGGTGGCCGCCGCGCGGTCGGCCGGCGGCGCCGCCGGCACCGGCCTTGCCGCCGACGCGCCGGTGTTCATCGCCCGACGCCAGTAGGCTGCGCTCATGACAGCCCCTCGCCCGACGGGTACGTCGGTCGATCCCCCGAGGGGATCGCGGGCCGGCTTGGGAGCGGCCCGGCGCTCGGCCCGCGCAGCGGCATTGACATGCTTGATCTCATGCAGGACGCCCGAGGATGCCGCGCGGCCGGAAAGCCAGCACGAGGATCAGGATCACGAAGGTGAACACCACGCTGTAGGTCGGCGCGTAGGCCAGGCCGTAGGTTTCGGCCAGGCCGAGGATCACCGCGCCGAGGGCGGCGCCGACCACGCTGCCCATGCCGCCGACGATGACGACGATCAGCGAGGCCAGCAGCAGCCGGATGTCCTCGCCCGGCACCATCGACAACTCCACCGCACCGATCACGCCGCCGAAGCCGGCCAGCCCGGCGCCGAGCGCGAAGGTGATCGCGAACACCAGGTTCACGTTGACGCCGGCCGCGGCGAGCATGCCGCGGTCGTCGACGCCGGCGCGGATCATCGTGCCCACGCGCGTGCGCGCCAGCAGCCACCACAGGAACACGCCGACGCCGATGCCGAAACCGAGCAGGCTCAGGCGATAGGCCGAGTAGGCACGGATCAGCGGGATGTCGCGGATCGGCCCCTGCAGCCAGGCCGGCGCTTCCATCTGATGCACCTGGCCGGTGAAGATCCACAGCAACACGTCGGCGATCACGATCGACAGGCCGATGGTGACCATGGTCTGCCGCAGGTCCTGCCCCTGCATGTGGCGCAGGATCACCACCTGGATCAACAAGCCGGCCAGCGCCGCCGCGGCAAAGCCCGCGGCCACCGCGAGGATCCACCAGCCGGTGTGGGTGGACACCACGTAGGCCACGTAGCCGCCCAGCAGGTACAACGAACCGTGCGCGAGGTTGACGTTGCGCATCAGGCCGAACACCAGCGTGAAGCCGCTGGCGACGATGAAGTACAGCGACGCCAGCGTCAGCCCGTTGAGCATCGTGATGACGTACAGCCGCGGGTTGTCGACCAGCGCCCAGATCGAGAACACCGCGATCGGCCCGCCGATCAGCAGCCACGCGAGCCACTGCTTGCGCGTCATGCGTCGCCCCTCGCGCGTCGGAGGTCGCTCACGCCGCCCGCCCCCAGGCGCGCTGCGCCGCGATGTCGGGCTGCTTGGCGAACACGCCGTCCTTCATCACCGCGAGAATGCGCTTGGGGTCACGCAGGATGGCCAGGTTTGCCAGCGGGTCGCCGTCGACCAGCAGCAGGTCGGCGAGGAAGCCGTCCTTCACCGCGCCGAGCTCGTGCTCGCGCATCATGATCTGCCCGCCGTACAGCGTGGCGCAGCGGATCGCCTCCATCGGCGTGAAGCCGAGATACTTGACGAAGAACTCGAGGTCGCGCGCGTTCTGGCAGTGCGGCGTGAACGCGAAGCCGTAGTCGCCGCCGGGCAGCACGCGGATGCCGCGCTTGTGCATCTTCGACAGCGACTCGAGCGCGGCGTCCCATTCGATCTGGTAGCCCATCGCGGTGGCCTGGGCCTTGGTGATGCCCCAGGCCTCGGCCTCGTTGAGCATCGCGTACAGGATCGCGATGCCCGGCGCGACGAAGACCTTGTCCTTCGCGGCCTCGAGCATGTCGAGCGACTCGGTGTCGGAGAAGCTCGCGTGGTAGATCAGGTGGATGCCGTGGCGCAGCGCCTGCTTGACGCTGGCACACGAACGCGCGTGCACGATGATGCGTTTGCCGCGCAGGCGCACCTCTTCGGCGGCAGCGGCCACCTCGGCGTCGGTCATCCAGGTGGTGTCGGCCGGCGACTGCGGCGTGAAGTTGTCGCCCGAGAGGTTGATCTTGATCGAGTCGACGCCGTACTTGAGGAACATGCGCACCACCTTGCGCATGTCTTCGGCACCGTTGACGTTGACGCCGAAGCTGAACTCGGGGAACGGCAGGTGCGGCAGCGTCTCGTCGCCCAGGCCGCCGGGCACGGTGATCTCCTGGCTCGCGGCCAGGTAACGCGGCCCCGGGATCTGGCCGGCGTTGATGGCGTTGCGCGTCACCACGTCCAGCCGCGGCTTGGCGCAGGCGGCGCCGACGCACGAGGTGAAACCGGCCTCGAGGTACTTCTTCGCCACCTTGGCGCACCACAGCACGTGCTCCTCCAGCGGCATGGTCTGGATCGCCGCCAGCGTGGCGGCATCGTTCCACGAGAAGTGCGTGTGGGCCTCGCACATGCCGGGCATCAGCGTGGCGCCGGCACCATCGATCACGGTGGCGCCCACCGGCGAGATGGCGGCGCTGCCGCGACCGACCTGCCGGATGCGGTTGCCCTGCACCAGCACGCTGCCGCTGTAGGGGTTGGTGCCGGTGCCGTCGAGGATGCGGACGTTGGTGAAGAGAGTGTCAGCCATGATTCGTTTCCCCCTTCACGCGGCCCAGCGCGTGGTGGCGGTACTGCGCTGCTGCCGCAGCGGCGGCGCACGGTGGAACTCGCCGTCCTTCATGACGGCCAGGATGCGGGCCTTGTCCTGCAGCACGGTGATGTCGGCCAGCGGGTCGCCGTCGATCAGCAGGATGTCGGCCAGGCAACCTTCGCGGATGTAGCCCAGCTGCTTGCCCATCTTCATCATCGGTCCGCCCCAGGCGGTGGCCGACAGCAGCGCCTCCATCGTGCTCATGCCGACATGCTTGACGAAGTACTCCAGGTCCTTGGCGTTGGTGCCGTGCGGCGTCCACGCGAAGCCGTAGTCGCCACCGGGCAGGATGCGGATGCCGCGCTTGCGCATCGCGCGCATGCTGCCGATGGCCGCGTCGAGCTCGCGCGGATAGTCCATCTTCTTCACCACCTCTGGCGTCAGCCCCCAGGCACTGGCGTTGTGCACGGTGTTGATCAGCCAGGCCAGGCCCGGGGCGACGAAGTGCTCGAACTTCTTCGCCTCCAGCATGTCGAGCGCCTCTTCGTCGGCGAAGCTGGCGTGGTAGATCACCTCGATGCCCTGGCGCACGCATTCCTTGATCGACCAGGTGGAGCGCGCATGCGCAGCGACCCGCTTGCCCCAGGCATGGGCCTCTTCGACGCAGACGCGGATCTCCTCAGCCGTGAACTGGCTCATGTCCGACGGCATGCCGGTGATCGACTCGCCCGACAGGTTGATCTTCAGCGTGTCGACGCCGTACTTGGCGAACATACGCACGCAACGCCGCATCTCCTCGGCACCGCTGACGACGGCGCCGAAGGCGAACTCGGGTTGCGGCAGGTGCGGCGCGGTGGTGTCGCCCAGGCCGCCCGGCACGGTGATCTCCTGGCTGGCGGCGAGGTAGCGGGGACCTTGAATAGTGCCGTCGTTGATCGCGTTGCGGATCACCACGTCCAGACGCGGCTTGGCGGTGGCCGCGCCGACGCAGCTGGTCCAGCCCATGTCGAGGTAGCGCTTGGCCACCTCGGCGCACCACAGGATGTGCTCCTCCGGCGGCATGCGCTGGATGGCATCGAGGCTCGGCTGGTCGTTCCACGAGAAGTGCGTATGCGCCTCCACCATGCCCGGCATCAGGAAGGCGCCGGCGCCGTCGATCTGCTGCGCGCCCATCACCGGCGGCGTGCGCTGGCCGTAGCCCGTCTTGGTGACGCGCGAGATGCGGTTGCCCTGCACCAGCACGTCGCCGGTGAACGGCGCCTCGCCGCCGCCGTCGAAGATGCGCACGTTGGTGAACAGCACGTCTGACATCGCATCCATCCTTTCAGCGTTGGGCCGCTAGAAAGTCGCGCAGCTCGCGCGCACAGTCCTCGGGCCGCTCGATCGGCGTCCAGTGGCCGCAGCGCGGCAGCACGCACACACGCGTGGAGGCCGCGGCATGCAGGCGCTCGGCAAAGGCACGCACCGCCTGCGGCGGTGCCACGCCATCCTCGTCGCCGGTGACCAGCAGTACCGGCACGCGGATGGTTTCCACCGCGGCACCTTCCGCGGCGGCCAGTGCCTCGCAGGTGCGGGCATAGGCTTCCGGCTCCTGGCGCATCAGGCTCTCGCGCACGAAGGCCACCGCCAGCGGCTGTCGTGCCCGCGTGTCGGCCGACAACGCGGCCTGCACCAGGCCCTCGGTGATCTCGTGCATGCCGGCCAGGCCTTCGGCACGTGCGCGCGCGGCCCGTGCACGGATCGCCGCACGCGCCGGATCGGCCGGTGTGATCAGCGGGCCGAAGAGGGCCAGGCTGCGCACCAGCTTCGGTGCCACCACCGCCAGATGCTGAGCGACGATGGTGCCCATCGAGTGCGCGACCAGATGCGCCCGCGCCACGTTCAGCCGGGCGCACACAGACTGCACCGCGTCGACGAAACGCGCGATGCTCAGATCACCCTCGGCGCGCTGCGAGCGGCCGCTGCCCGGCAGGTCGATGCGCACGGTGCGATGCCGGGCCAGTGCCGGCATCAGCGGCGTGAAGCTGTTCGAGCTGCCGCCCAGGCCGTGCACGCAGACGACGGCGTCGCCTTCGCCAGCGTCTTCCACGGCGATGCGGTCGATCAGATGCAACGGCATGGCTCGTTCATTCGAAGCGGTTCTCGATCGCGCCCAGGCCATCGATCTGAATGCGCACCATGTCACCGGCGCCCAGCCAGCGCGGCGGCTTGAAGCCCATGCCCACGCCGGCCGGCGTGCCGGTGGCGATGATGTCGCCGGTGTGCAGCGTGATGCCGCGCGAGCAGGTCTCGATCAGCGTCGGGATGTCGAAGATCAGGTCCTTCGTATAGCCGTCCTGGCGCAGCTCGGGCTCGCCACCGGCAGGCGTGACCCAGCAGCGCACACGCGTGTCGCGGCCGTCGAGCTCGTCGGCGGTCGTGATCCACGGCCCCATCGGGCAGAAGGTGTCGAAGCTCTTGCCGAGGTCCCACTGCTGGTGGCGCACCTGCACGTCGCGCGCCGTCACGTCGTTGAGCACGCAGTAGCCGAACACGTGGTCCATCGCACGGGCACGGGTGATGTCGCGCCCGCCGCGGCCGATCACGACAGCGAGCTCGGCCTCGTAGTCGATCTGGCTCGACACGGCGGCGCCGGGCAGGCGCACGCCATCGTGCGGACCGATCACGCATTCGGCGAATTTGGTGAACACGATCGGCCAGGTGTGCTCCCGGGGCAGGCTGTCGCGGAACACCGTCGTCGCCAGCTCGCTGGCATGCGCGTGATAGTTGCGGCCCACGCAGAACAGGCCGCGCGGCGGCCGGGGCATCGGCGCCGCGAGCTCGATCGCCTGCACACTCAGGCGCGCACCGGTCGCGGCAGGCAACGGCTCGGCGTCGACCAGGCGCCGCATCAGCGGCAGCACGCCCTCGCCCGCCTCTGCCAAGCCCAGCGGCGTGGCATCGCGCCCGTCGGCCGAGATGATGCCGATGTGATGATGTCCGCCCCAGCGCCAGCTGGCCAATCGCATGTCGGGCTGTCTCCATCGCGCCTCGCGAGTCCTGCCGGTTCCCGGACGGCACGCGATGTTTGGGTCTCGGTGATTTTGAGACTTGCGTCTCAAATCAAGATCGGCGCATCATACGGTTCGCTGTTGATGCGCCTCAAGTAAAACCACTCAGGCAGCGCCCCCGGACAAACCCGCATGGCGACAAGACCGAAGCACCGACCGAGTGCACCCGTGCCACCGCCCGAACGCGGTGTGAAGGCCGCGACTTTTCGCCTGCTGCTCGACACGGCGATGGATCTGATCCGTCGCGATGGGCACGTACCCTCGGTGGCGGAGGTTGCGGTGCGCTCGAATGTGTCGCGCGCCACGGCCTACCGCTACTTCGGCAGTCGCAGCGCCCTGACGACGGCGGTGATCGACGCCTCGCTCGGCCCGGTGCGCGCGCTGTCGTCGGAGCACCCCGACAGCCGCGTACGCGTGCACGAGCTGTTCACCCAGACCTTTCCGCGCTTCAAGGAATTCGAAGCGCAGCTGCGGGCGGCGGCGCAACTCGCGCTCGAGCAGTGGGCGCTCGAGCGCGCCGGCCTGCTGGAGGAGGAGCCCTACCGGCGCGGCCACCGCGTGCGCATCCTCGGGCACGCGCTGGCGCCGCTCGCTCAGCAGCTGCCGGCCCATCTGCACAAGCGGCTGCATCACGCGCTGTCGGTCGTCTACGGCATCGAGCCCTACGTGATCTTCAAGGACATCTGGGGCCTGTCGGACCGCGAGGTGGAACGCACGGCGCTGTGGATGGCCGACGCGCTGATCGATGCCGCACTGCGCGAAAGCCGCGCTCAGAGCCCGCCGGCTCAGCGGCGCGTGGCCGCTGCATCGACACGCGACTGATCCGCCGCTGCGCGCCCGAAGCGGTCTGCGCGGCCCGCGCAGCCGGCATTCAGTGCAACGGGTGCTCGGCCAGTCGCCTGGCGTCGAGGATGCGGATGTCGCGCTTGTCGATCTCGATCAGCCCCGCGTCTTCCAGGTCGTGCAGCACGCGCGAGAAGTACTCGGGCGTGAGCGACAGCCGCGAGGCGATCGTCGCCTTGCTGACCGGCAGCGACACGGTGAAGACCTCGCCGCTGACGCAGTCCTCCGCCGCCTGGTCGCGCAGCAGGTAGCCGATCACGCGCTGCGCGCCGCTGTGCAGCGCGTAGGCCTGCACGTCGTGCACCAGCCCGTGCAGCCGGCGCGAGATGCCGGCCAGCATGCGCAGCGCGAACCTCGAGTCGTGGTCGATCTCGGTCAACACCGCGTGCTTCTTCACCGTCAGCAGCAGCGTGTCGGTGAGCGCCTGCGCGTTGACGATGTAGGGCCGGCCGGTGAACATCAACGCCTCGGCGAAGCTCTGCCCCGGGCCGACCAGCTCGATCACCTTCTCCTGCCCGGCGGGCGACAGGCCGAACAGCTTGACTTGCCCGAGCACGGTGACGTGGAACTCCTCGCACGGCGTGCCGACACGGAACACCATCTCGCCGCGTGCCAGCCGCCGCAGCGCGCAGCCGTCGGCCATGCGCTTCAATTCGGTCGGCTCCAGGTCGCTGAACAGCGGCAGCACCGACAGGTAGCGCGGCAGATCGAATTTTTCGAGGTCCATGTCTTGGCGCCGTCCAGAGGATCGTGTTCGCCGCCATTCTTGGCTTGGCGTGCGGCGCGCGAAATGACCTGCGTCAAGCGGCGCTGCCGGCCGCCCTCGCGGCGCTTCAGGCTCGCGGCCGCATCGCACCGGCCGCCAGGGCGGCCAGTGCGGCTTCCACCCCGCCCGCACGCAGGCGCTGCAGCTGCACGGCCACCTCCGCCGTCAGCTGCGGATGCCCGGCGAGCGGGCCGAACACCGCCGCCAGCCCGACCCCTGCACGGGCATCGGCGGCTGCATCCCGGCCCGGCAGCGCGGCACGCAGCGGGTCGGCGAGCGGGTCGTCGATGGCGTAGGCGGCGCCCGCCTCATCGACGCCGCGCAGATAGTGGAGCCAGGCCGCGACGCCGAAGGCCAGCCGGCCGATCGGCGCGCCGGCCGCCAGCCGGTGCGCGAGCGGCGCGACCCAGCGCTGCGGAATCTTCTGCGAGCCGTCCATCGCGATCTGCTGGCAGCGGTGCGCCAGGGCCGGATTGCGCCAGCGTTGCAGCAGCGCCGCTCGATAGGCGTCGCGGTCCCAGCCGGCCAACCCGGGCAGCGTGGGTTCCATCTCGTCGCGCAGCAGCGCCTCGACATGCGCGGCCAGCGCGGGCCGGGCGATCGCGGCGTCCACCGTCGGCCAGCCGGCCATGGCCCCGCTGTAGGCAATCTGCGAATGAGCCCCGTTGACGAGGCGCAGCTTCACCTGCTCCCATGGCGCCGCGTCGTCGGCGAAGCGCACCGGGAGCTGCCAGCCGGGCCGGCCGGCGACGAAGTGGTCCTCGACCACCCAGTCGAAGAACGGCTCGGCCACCACCGGCCAGGCGTCGTGCCGGCCGAGCCGGCGCGACACCGCGGCCACATCGGCTGGCGTGGTGCGCGGCACGATGCGATCGACCATCGAGTTCGGAAAGCTGCATTGCGCGTCGATCCACGCGGCGAGCGCTGCAGCGTCGTGTGCCGCGCGCTCGTGCACCCGCTGCTGCAGGTGGCGGCCGTTGCCGGGCAGGTTGTCGAGCGACAGCAACGTGAGGCCGCCGCGGGCCTGCTCGCGCCGCCGCGCGAGCGCACGCACGATCAGGTCGACCGCGCTGCCCTCGCCAAGCGAGGCATAGCCCTTCTCGGTGATGGTGAGACTGACGATGCGGGTGGCGGCATCGGCCAGCCGCTCGACGACGACGGCCGCGTCGCGCGGCGCCACCAGCAGCTCGCGCAGGCAGCCGATCACCTGCAGCCGCTCACGCGGCGCACCGTCGGCGCCGGCATCACGCTCGGCCAGCGTGTACAGGCCGGCCTGCGGCGCCAGCGCGTCGCAGGTGTCGGGCTGCCGCATCGAGACACCGGTGATGCCCCAGCGCAGGTCCTGCGTGCGCGTGATCGCCTGCTCGGTGGCCAGTGCCAGGTGGGCGCGGGCGAACGCACCGATGCCCAGGTGCACGATGCCGGTGTGCAGCGATTCGCGGCGATAACGCGGCCGCTCGATGGTGGCGTCCAGCCGTGCCAGCGCATCGGGGCCAAGCCGGGGCAGGTCGTTGTTCATGGCTGCCGGGTGGACGGCCGGTTCATGCGCAGGCCCCCTCATGTGCGGGGGTCAGGCCGGTGCCAGCCAGCGACGCAAATGCGCCCTGCGCCGCGACGACCCGCAGGTGTCCGGCGTCGTGCCAATCGAGCTGCAGCCGGTCAGCCGGCGTGCGAGCCTCGAGGCGCAGCACACGCCCGGCGAGCCGCCCGGTGAGCGCGTGCCCGGTGGCGCCCGGCGCGCCAACCCGCGTCCACTCGCCACGCACCGTCTGGTAGGTCTGCGCCAGCCGCAGCCGCGAGCCGTCGACGGCGCACCAGAGCCCGGCGACGCGGGCCGGCACCGTCCACAGGTGCACGCGGCTCTTCTTCTCGAGGCCGACGGACTTGTCCGGCACGTCGAGCGTGAGTGTGCGGTCGGGCGGCCAGTCGCCCATGTCCCAGTCGTGCGAGACCACCCGCGTGCCCGGCGCCAGTCGCAGCAGCGCCGGCCGCAACTGCAGGTTCACCTCCGGCAGCAGGTACATCGTGATCACGCTGGCCTGGCTGAGATCGGTCTTGAACAGATCCTGCTCGCGGAACTCGGCGCGATCGGCCACGCCGGCGCGGCGTGCGAACTCGCGACTGCGTTGCACCAGTTCGGGCACCAGCTCGACGCCGAGGCCGCGTGCACCGAAGCGGCGCGCCGCCGTGATGACGATGCGGCCGTCGCCCGAGCCGAGATCGAGCACCGTGTCGCCCGGGCCCACCCGCGCCAGCTCCAGCATGGCCAGCGTCACATGGTCTGGCGTGACGATGAACGGGACGTCCTCCTGCGCTGCCGGCGCCAGCGGCAGCGCCAGCAGCAGCGCGGTCACGAGGCGGCGCAGCTGCGAACGCCGCCGCGACTCGCGGTGCACCCCGCGGGCGGCATGTTTCGTGCATGCGAACATGCGACATCATCGCCCAGGCCGGCCGCCCACCGGCGCTCCAGCTCGTCGCGGGCAGGCGCCGGAGAGTCCTTGGTCAACCCTGCTTCAATGCGGCATCGTTCGGGCGTATAAATGCACCCAAGCCGCACCGGCGTCTCGGTGCGGCGTCAGCGGAGAAGGCCGCATGGCCACCATCAAGTTCACCTATCGAACGCCCGATGCGGCCGGCCGCAGGCCCGTCGAACCCGCCCCGACGGCGGCGGTGGCCGCGGCAGCAGCCAACGAAGCCAGCGCGGCGGGAGACGAACTCAGGCCGGTCAAGGTCGACCGCTGGTGGCGCGAGTCGTCCTACGATCTGTGGCACGGGCTCGAGGTGCGCGAGGATGCGCCCGACACGATCCCGGCCGAGTGGCTCGACGAACTCGACCTGCCCTGACCTCCGCCAGGCGCCACCCGGGCGTTGCGAGACCCCACCGCTGAGGCGGTCTGTGTCCGGGCGCTGCCGGCGGATGCCGTTCGGCGCCGGCCATTCGACAGTTCGTCGCATCGACGTCCGCCCGACGCCGGTTCGGTGCGAGACTGGCGCCCTCGCGCACGGCCCGGCCCCGGGGTGGCTACCGCCGCCCCTTTGGCGCCGGCCGGTCGTGCGACTCCCCGACACCCTCCGGAGACCGAGCCCCGATGACGCGCCACGCCCTTTGTCTGATCGTGTTGTTGCCTGCGCTGCTGGCGGGCTGCGGCAAGGGCGGCGGCGCCGGCAGCCCGGCGGCAAGCCAGCCGCGCGCCGCGGCAAGCGCGCCCACGCTGCTGCTGGCCCCGGAGGACTTGCGCACCGTCGCGCTGACCGATCGCGCCCAGGGCCCGGTGATCACTGGTTCGATCCAGCCCGAGCGGCGCGCCGATCTGCGGGCCGAGGTCTCTTCGGTGGTGCTCACGGTGCTCAAGGACAACGGCGAGGCGGTGCGCCGCGGCGATCTGCTGGTGCGCCTGGACGACACCGCGATCCGCGACAGCCTCACCTCGGCCGACGAGTCGGTGCGCGCGCTGAACCAGGCATTCGACCAGGCCGAACGCCAGGTGCAGCGGCTGAAGACGCTGCAGGCGCAGGGCATGACCTCGTTGCAGGCGCTGGAGGATGCCGAAGTGCGCCGCAACAACGCGCAGAGCGACCTGGTCGCCGCCCGAGCGCGCGTGGTGTCGGCGCGCCAGATGCTGCAGCGTACCGAGGTGCGCGCGCCGTTCGACGGCGTGGTCAGCGGGCGCCTGGTGTCGGCCGGCGACACGGCGCAGGTCGGCAAGGAGCTGGTCAAGGTGATCGACCCGCGCAGCATGCGCCTCGAGGGCCTGGTGTCGGCCGACCGGCTGCACGAACTGAAGGTCGGCCAGAAGGTGGCGTTTCGCATCAACGGCTACCCGCAAGGCGAGTTCGCCGGCACCGTGCGGCGCATCGACGCGGCGGCCAACGCCACGACCCGGCAGGTCGAGGTGCTGGTGGCGTTTGCCGGCGGCGAGGTGCCGCGGGTGGCGGGACTGTATGCCGAGGGCCGCATCGAGTCGGCCACCACGCGTGTGCTGACGGTCGGCGAGTCGTCGGTGGTGCGCGCCGGCGACGCCACGCATGTCTGGCGGGTGCAGGACCTGAAATTGCAGAAAGTACCGGTGCAGCTCGGCGAGCGCGATCCGCGCCGCGGCGAGTACCCGGTGATCGCGGGGCTGGCCGAGGGGGATCGCGTGCTGCGCAACCCGTCGAGCGCGCTGCTCGATGGCCAGCAGGTCGAGCTGGCGGCCGCGCTGGCCACCGGCGCGACGCCGGCCAGGCCCTGACCCGGGCGGAGCCAGCGGGCCATGTTCCTCTCCGACTTCAGCATCAAGCGGCCGATCGCGATGATCGTGATCATCATCGCGCTGATGGGCGCGGGCCTGATCGCGCTGACCAAGCTGCGCGTCAACCAGATCCCCGACGTCGAGCAGCCGGTGCTGGTGGTCGGCATCACCTACCCCGGCGCGTCGCCCGAGACGGTGGAGCGCGAGCTGATCAATCGCATCGAGAAGTCGATGCAGACGATCAGCGGCGTCGACCAGGTGCGCTCGACCGCCAAGGAAGGCAGCGCGCAGATCGTGCTGATCTTCAACTTCGACAAGAACATGATCGAGGCCGCCGACGAGGTGCGCAACGCGATCGGCAGCGTGCGCCACAAATTGCCGCTCGAGATGCGCGAGCCGGTGCTGACCCGGGTGGATCCGTCGGCGCAGCCGATCCTGCAGCTAGCGCTGTCGAGCACCGCGCTGAGTCACGCCGCGATCTCGCGGCTGGCCGAGGACGACCTGGCCGATCGATTTCGCGGCATTCCCGGCGTGGCGGTGGTCAACGTCAACGGTGCGCTGCGGCGCGAGCTGTCGGTGCTGCTGCGCGCCGAGAAGCTGCGCGAGTACGCGATCTCGGTCACCGAGGTGGTGGCGGCGCTGCAGAAGCAGAACACCACCGCGCCGGTGGGCAAGGTGCGCGGCCGGCTGGAGGACCAGAGCATCCGCCTGGTCGGGCGCATCGAGTCGCCGAGCGAGTTCGAGCAGATCGTCGTCAAGCGGCGCGGCGAGGAGATCGTGCGCCTGGGCCAGCTCGCCACCGTGCGCGACGGCTTTGCCGAGCTGACGGGTTATTCGCTGCGCAACGGCAACCCCAACGTGGGCCTGTCGATCACCCGCTCGCGCGACGCCAGCACGGTGGCGGTGGCCGACCAGGCGCGCCAGCTGGTCGACGACATCCGCCGGACGCTGCCCGCCGGCACCACGCTCGAGATCACGCAGGACGGCGGCAAGGACGCGCAGAGCAGCCTGAACAACGTGATCCATGCGCTGGTCTTCGGCGCCGGCCTCACGGTGCTGGTGGTCTACATCTTCCTGAACTCGTGGCGCTCGACGCTGATCACCGCGCTGAGCCTGCCGACCAGCGTGATCGCTGCCTTCATCGCGGTATGGGCCTGCGGCTTCACGCTCAACTTCATGAGCCTGCTGGGCCTGAGCCTGGCGATCGGCGTGCTGATCGACGACGCCATCGTCGTGCGCGAGAACATCGTGCGCCACATGCAGGCCGGCGAAGAGCGGCGCGTGGCCGCGCTCAACGGCACCGCCGAGATCGGGCTGGCGGTGGCGGCGACCACCTTCTCGATCGTCGCGGTGTTCGTGCCGGTGGCGTTCATGCCGGGCGTGTCGGGCGAGTGGTTCCGTCCGTTCGGGCTGACGGTGGTGGCCTCGGTGCTGGTGAGCCTGTTCATCTCGTTCACGCTCGACCCGATGCTGTCGGCCTACTGGGGCGACCCGCCCGGGCATCACCTGCAGCCGCGCACGGGCTTGAGCCGCTGGCTGCAGCGCTTCAACGACTGGTTCGACCACCAGGCCGATCGTTATGGCCGCGTCATCGCCTGGGCGCTGCACCACCGGCGCTGGATGTTCGTCATCGCGATCGCCAGCTTCGCCGCCGCGATGGCGCTGCAGATGCGCTTCGGCGGCTCGAGCTTCCTGCCGGCGTCCGACGCCGGCACGGTGGTCATCGACGTGCGCTCGCCGTCGTCGGCGAGCCTGGAGTACTCGCGCATGAAGGTCGAGGGCGCTGCCGCGCTGGCGCGCACGATCCGCGAGACGGTGGCGACCAATGCCTCGGTGAACCCGACCGGTGGTCGTGTCTACGTCGACATCGGCAAGAGCACGCAGCGGCAACGCTCCGCCGCCGAGATCGCCGCCGAGTTGCGCACGCTGACCGCGCGCCTGGTCGGCGCCGAGTACACCGTGCTCGACGACCTCAACATGGGTGCGCAAAAGCCCGTGCAGGTGCGCTTCACCGGCAGCGATGCCCGCAAGCTGCTGGAGATCACCAACGCCTTCATGGCCGAGCTGCGCCAGGTGCCCGGTGCGGTCGACGTGGGGTTGTCGGAGCAGGACCCGCAGGACGAGCTGAAGATCGAACTCGACCGCGGCCTGGCCAACGCGCTCGGCATCGCGGTGGCCGATGCGGCGCAGGCGCTGCGCGTCGCGTTCGCCGGCGTCGAGGTCGGCGACTGGGTCGACCCGGCCGGCGAGACGCGCGACGTGGCGGTGCGGCTCGACCCGGCCGACCGGGTGGACGCGAGCAACATCGAGCGGTTGCCGATCGCGGTGAGCGGCAGCAACCGCATCGTGCCGCTCGAGCAGATCGCCACCATCACGATGGGCAAGGGGCCGAGCCAGATCCAGCATTCGGAAGGGCGGCGCACGATCTCGGTGACGGCCAACGCGCAGGGCCGCTCGCCCGGCGAGGTGACCGCCGACGCACTGAAGATGGCGCAGGCGATCCCGTTTCCGCCCGGCTTCGGCGTCGAGCTGGCCGGTGCCTCGCGTGACCAGCAGGAGGTGTTTCGCAGCATGGGCACGGCGCTGGTCAGCGGCGTCGCGCTGATGTACCTGATCCTGGTGGTGCAGTTCGGCTCGTTCACGGCGCCGCTGCCGGTGATGCTGTCGTTGCCGCTGTCGCTGATCGGCGTGGTGGTGGCACTGCTGCTGACCCGCGGCACGCTCAACCTGATGAGCTTCATCGGCGTGATCATGCTGATGGGGCTGGTCGCCAAGAACGCGATCCTGCTGCTCGACGCGGCGCGAGTGCGCGAGCGCGAAGGCGTCGACCGCGAGGAGGCGCTGATGTACGCCGGCCGGAAACGGTTGCGCCCGATCCTGATGACGACCTTTGCATTGATCGCCGGCATGATGCCGGTGGCCGTCGGCGTCGGCGAAGGCGGGGAGTTCTATCGCCCCATGGCCGTGGCCATCATCGGCGGCACAATCACCTCGACGCTGCTGACGCTGCTGGTGATCCCGAGCTTCTACGACTCGATCGAGATTGCGCGCGACCGCGCGGTGGCCAAGTTCCGCGGCCGCGCGCTGCGTGGTCCTGTTGCGCTGGCGTTCGCGCTGACGCTGCTGGAAGGACTTGCCACGCTGGTGCTGCTGCGCACCCTGTGGCGGCTCGCGCTGCGCGTCCGTGGTGCAGACAAGTCCGGCGAACGCCGGGCGCGAGCGGCCTGAGGGTCAGGCCCTGCCCGGGCTCAGGTGCGCTTGCACACCTCTTCGCGGCCGACGCGGACCCACTCGCCACCCGACTTGGCGCAGACCTCCTTGGCGGTATTGCGCCGCTCGGCGATGCGCTCGGGTGCTGTCGCCACACGAAACAGCGCCGAGCCCACCGACAGCGCGATGACCGACGCCACGACGGCCCAGGTGAATCGAATCAACATGCTGACGACCCCTTGCGATGCCGACGAGCGATAAGCAAATCCTACGCCCGTGCCAACCCCAATACGATGGTTGGGTGCCCGCAATCTAGGGAGAAGTGGTCATCGAGGCGGCCCGATGTGGCCGTATCGGCACGGCTCGCCGATACCCGCGGATCGTCCGCGGTGGCGGCGGCTACATCACCGCGCCGAGCTGCCAGGGCACGAACTCGTTCTGCCCATAACCGTGCAGCTCGCTCTTGGTCTTGCGGCCCGATGCGGCAGCCAGCATCAGCGCGAAGATGCGCTCGCCGACCTCGTCGATGGTCTCGCCGGCATCGATGATGCCGCCGCAGTCGATGTCGATGTCGTCGCCCTGCTTACGCCACAGCGCGCTGTTGGTCGACAGCTTCAGCGACGGGCTCGGCGCGCACCCGTAGGCCGAACCGCGACCGGTGGTGAAGCAGATCAGGTTGGCGCCACCGGCCACCTGGCCGGTGGCCGACACCGGGTCGTAGCCCGGCGTGTCCATGTAGACCAGGCCGCGTGCGCCGACAGCTTGCGCGAACTCGACCACGTCCACCAGGTTGGTGGTACCGCTCTTGGCGATCGCGCCGAGCGACTTCTCCAGGATCGTCGTCAGCCCGCCGGCCTTGTTGCCGGCCGAGGGGTTGTTGTCCATCGACATGCCGTTGCGCGCGGTATACTGCTCCCACCAGCGGATTCGGGTGATCAGCTTGTCGGCCACCGCCTGCGACACCGCACGGCGCGTCAGCAGGTGCTCGCCGCCGTAGATCTCGGGCGTCTCCGACAGGATCGCCGCGCCGCCATGGCGTACCAGCCGGTCGACCGCCGCGCCGAGCGCCGGGTTGGCGCTGATGCCCGAGTAGCCGTCGCTGCCGCCGCACTGCAGGCCCACCGTGAGATGGCTCGCCGGCACCGGCACGCGCTGCACGCGGTTGGCCTCCTTGAGCAGACCCTCGATGATCTCGACCCCGCGCGCCACCGTCTTGGCGGTGCCGCCGGTGTCCTGGATGCTGAAGGCGTGCAGCCGCGCACCGGCTTGCAGACCCTCCTGCGCCATCAGGCCCTGGATCTGGTTGGTCTCGCAGCCCAGGCCGACCACCAGCACGGCGGCGAAGTTGGGGTGCCGCGCGTAGCCGCCGAGCGTGCGCCGCAGCACCTGCAGCTCCTCGCCCTCGCTGTCGGTGGCGCAGCCGGCGCCATGGGTCAGCGCGACGACACCGTCGACATTTGGGTAGTCGGCCAGCGCCTCGGGATGCACGTCGCGGCGAAAGTGGTCGGCGATCGCGCGTGCCGCGGTGGCCGAGCAGTTCACGCTGGTCAGCACGCCGATGTAGTTGCGCGTGGCCACCCGGCCGTCGGCGCGCACGATGCCCTGGAAGGTAGCCGGCTGCGCCACGTAGGCCGTCGGCTGCACGGCGGTGCCGACCTCGTGCGCGCGCTCGAAGTGGCTGAACGCCAGGTTGTGCGTGTGCACATGCTGCCCCGGCGCGATGGCCTGGGTTGCGGTGCCGATGATCTGGTTGTAGCGGCGCACCGATGCGCCGGCGGCGATGGGCCGCACGGCGATCTTGTGCCCCGGCGGCACCAGGCCGGCCACGGTGATCCCTTCGCTGGCGACCACCGTGCCGCCCAGCAGCTGCCGCCGCGCGATCACCACGTCGTCGGCCGGATGGATGCGGATGACGGGCAGGTTGGCGAGGTCGACGGCGCTCATGACGCGTCAAGCCTACTTCAGCTTGCGCGCGTCTGCGCGCTTGGCCTTGGTGGCGGCGGTCTGGTAGGCGCGCTCGGCCTCCTGCCGCAGCTCGATCGCCTTGGCCAGCGCGCGCTTGTACTTCTCGACCGTGTAGGTGTTCTCGGTCGCGATGTACACGTTGCGCGTGGTCGGCTTCATGCCGAAGCGCGGCAGCGAGACGCCGAAGCTGGCGTCGCGCGTATTGCGCCCGGCACGTTGCCGCACGATGGGCCCGGAGATGCCCACCGGCAGGTTGCTGGTCTTGTTGCTGCCGATGCCGCGCCGCAGGCCCGACGGCGCCGCCAGCTTGGCGATGCGCTTGCGCAGCTCGACGATCGCGAGCTTGAGTGCCGCGCGAGCGCCGCTGCCGTCGTTGCTATGGTCGGAGAACATCTTCGACTGCCCATAGCGCAGTTGCCAGCCGTGTGTGTGATACGAGTCGATGCGTTGTATGTGTTCTGGGACTCGAAACGATGCTCCCGTGAAGATCTTGACTGCACGCGTCTTCACGCCGGGTCACTCCTTGTCTGGCCTAGTTGTCGATGAGTGCCGGGTTCCAAGCATGCACGGTCTGCTGCTGAACGCCCAACCCCTCGATGCCCAGGCGCATGGTGTCGCCGGCCTTCAGGAATTGCGGTGTCGGCTTGACGCCCATGCCCACGCCGGGCGGTGTGCCCGTCGCGATCAAGTCCCCCGGCTCCAGAGTCATGAAGCGGCTCAGGTAACTGACGAGCTGCTTCACGCCGAATACCATCGTACGCGTGTTTCCGTTCTGCATGCGCTTGCCGTTGACCTCGCACCACATCGGCAATGCCTGCGGGTCGGGAATTTCCTCACTCGTGACGAGCCACGGACCGACGGGGCCGAAGGTGTCGCAGCCCTTGCCCTTGTCCCATTGACCGCCGCGCTCGAGCTGGAACTCGCGCTCCGACACGTCGTTCACCACGCAATAGCCGGCCACGTGCTTGAGCGCGTCGGCCTCGGAGACATAACGCGCGCGGGTGCCGATCACCACGCCGAGCTCGATCTCCCAGTCGCCCTTGACCGAGTTCTGCGGCAGCACCACCGCGTCGTCGGGGCCGACACGCGCGCTGATCGGCTTCATGAAGAGGATGGGTTCCTTGGGCAAGGGCATACCCGCTTCGGCAGCATGGTCTGCGTAGTTCAGGCCGATGCACAGGAACTTGCCGCACCAGGCCCACGGCGGCGCAATGCGCCCGGGTTTGTCGACCAGCGGCAGCGTCGCCGGGTCGAGCGCGCTCAGCTTGGCCAGACTCGCCGGCGACAGCGCCTGTGCATCGATGTCGGTGATCACGCCCGACAGCGCGCGCACGCGCCCTTGCGCGTCGACCAGCCCGGGTTTCTCGGCACCCTTGGCACCGTAGCGCATCAGCTTCATTCGTCAGCTCCTGTTGTCGTCGTTGAAGAGGTTTTCCGTCAGTTGGCCATGCCGCCATCGGCAATCATGACACTGCCGGTGGTGAACGCGGCCTCGTCGCTGGCAAGGTATACGGCCAGTGAGGCGATTTCGTCGGCGCTGCCCAACCGCCCCATCGGCTGGCGCGCGACGAAGGCGGCGCGCACCTCGGCCTCGGTCTTGCCGCCGGCCAGGGCCTGCGCCTTGATGCGCGCCGCCAGCGAGGGTGAATCGACGGTGCCCGGGCAGATGGCGTTGCAGCGCACGCCGCGGGTCACGAAGTCGGCGGCCACTGCCTTGGTCAGGCCGATCACCGCGGCCTTGCTGGCGGCGTAGACAAACCGGTTGGGCACGCCCTTGACGCTGCCGGCGACCGACGCGATGTTGACGATCGAACCACCGCCGGCCGCCAGCATGCCCGGCAGGAAGGCGCGGATCGTGCGCGCCATCGAGCGCGCGTTGAGGTCGAAGGCGAGGTCCCAGTCGGCCTCGGTGTAGTCGAGCACGGTGCCGGCGTGCACGTAGCCGGCGGCGTTGAACAGCACCTGGATCGCGCCGACCTCGCGCGCTGCCGTCGCGATGGCCGCGCCGTCGGTCGCATCGAGCCGGCGCACCGTGCAGCCGCATTCGCGCGCCAGGCTGGCCAGGCCGCCCTCGTCGACGTCGGTGGCGATCACGCGGGCACCCTCGCGGGCGAAGGCCAGCGCGGTGGCGCGGCCGATGCCCTGCGCAGCGGCGGTCAGGAAAGCCGTCTTGCCGGCCAGTCGATTGCTCATGATGTGTGCAGTGAGATCAGGCGTTGATGCAATGCCGCGCCCGGGCGCGGCGGTCCAGTTCGTCGTGGCGCCACTCGATGCCCAGGCCCGGTCGGTCGGGCGCCACGGCATGGCCGTCCTCGATCACCATGCGGCTGGTGGCCACGGCGTCGAGCTGCGGAATGTATTCCACCCATGCGGCGCTCGGCGCGGCGGCGGTCAGCGAGACGTGCAGCTCCATCAGGAAGTGCGGACACACCGCGAGGTTGAAGGTCTCGGCCAGATGCGCCACCTTCAGCCACGGCGTGATGCCGCCGATGCGCGCCACGTCGACCTGCACGATCGAGCAGGCGCCCTGCTGCACGTAGGCAGCGAACTGCGCCGGCGAGTACAGCGACTCACCGACCGCGATCGGCACCGCGCTCGCCGCGGCCAGGCGTGCGTGGCCGGTGATATCGTCGGCCGGCAGCGGCTCCTCGAACCAGGCGATGCCAAGCTCGGCATAACGCGGCGCGCGACGCAACGCCTCGCTCAACGTGAAGCACTGGTTGGCGTCGACCATGATCTCGAAGCCATCGCCCACCGCCTCGCGCACCGCGCGCAGCCGGGCCAGGTCTTCGCTCACGTGCGGCTTGCCGACCTTGATCTTGGCGCCCTTGAAGCCGGCCTGCTGCGCCGCGAGCGTCTCGCGCACCAGGTCGTCAGGCGACAGGTGCAGCCAGCCGCCCTCGGTGGTGTAGACGGGAATGCGCTGCTTGGCGCCGCCGGCCGCACGCCACAGCGGCTGGCCGTCGCGTCGGCAGCGCCAGTCCCACAGCGCGGTGTCGATGGCAGCCAGTGCCAGGCTCGTGATCGCGCCCACCGTGGTGGCATGCGTGGCGAACAACAGGTCGTGCCAGATCGACTCGATCAGCGCCGGGTCGCGGCCGATCAGCCGCGGGCACAGGTGGTCCTTCAGCAGCGCCACCACCGACGAGCCGCCGGTGCCGATGGTGTAGCTGTAGCCGGTGCCGCTGGAGCCGTCGTCCATCGTCAGCCGCACGATGGGCGTCTCCTGCGTCACGAAGGCCTGGATCGCGTCGCTGCGCGGCACCGGCGGCGGCAGGTCGACCTGCAGGATCTCGATGGCGGAGATGCGGGTCATGGATCGGTCCGCGACGCCTTTCGGCTCGTTGCGGTCGTTTGCTGTCCGCCGTGCGCGCCTTCGTATGACAGAGCGTGCAAGGCTGCGGGCGGGCACGCCCTGGCGCTCAACCGCCGGCGTCCCGGCCCTGCGGGCCGGGATACCCTGCGATGCTCGCCGCGCGAGGGCGGCTGCGGTCCTCGTCCTCGCGCGGCCAGCGTCGGGCTGTCGCCCGCCGCTTGCGCTCGAACTCGAACAGTCCTCGCCGTCCCGCCGCCTTGGGGCGGCGGGCAACCCTCGCGCGGCTGCGCTTCTCGGCGCCGGCCATTCGCGCCAGGACATGCCCGCCCACAGCCTTGCCGGCCGCACCGAGTGGGTTGAATCGTCAAGCCGCCTGGCGCGATGCGCAGTACTCGGTCCAAGGGCCTCTCGCGAACGCCCGCAACGGGCCGACAGCGGGTGCTCGTCCTGAATGGCTCATCGACCCTCTGAGCAGATGACCCGCGCCGCCACTCCCTTGCCCACATGGAAGCGCTTCCGCTTCCCGCAAAGCCTGTACAAGTGGGGCGCGCTGCTGGCGGCGATATGGTTCGTCAGCTGGTCGCTCGAGGTGCTGCGCATCGACGTCGATCGGCTGCCTGGCCTGTTCGAGCGCATCGCCAGCGTGCTGGCCAACCGCTATTGGCCGCCCGATGTGGCGCATGTGCTGAAGCCCGACTTCGTCGACGCCATAGTCGACACCTTCCAGATGTCGTACGTGGCCACGGTGGTCGGGCTGCTGCTGGCGATTCCGCTCGCTTGGTTTGCTTCGTTCAACATGACACCGAGCCGGCGCTTCCTCTACCCCGTGTGCCGGCTGTTCGTGATGGCCTGCCGCTCAGTGCACGAGATGATCTGGACCATCGTGCTGGTGGCCATCGTCGGCTTCGGCATGCTGCCCGGCACGCTGGCGATGACGCTGTTCTGCATCGGCTTCGGCGGCAAGCTGATGTCCGAGGCCATCGAGTCCATCCGCAAGGGGCCGGTCGAGGCCATCCGCGCCACTGGGGCCGGGCACCTGCAGACCTTTGTCTTCGCCGTGCTGCCGCAGGTGCGCGTGGCCTGGGCCGGCATTGCCATCTACACCTGGGACGTTGTGTTCCGCGCTTCCACCGTGGTCGGCTTCTTCGGCGCCGGCGGCATGGGCCACTACCTGCGCGAGAGCGTGCAGAAGGTCGAGTCGCGCCAGGTCAGCGCGATCATCCTGACCATCGTGGTCATCGTCATCGTCGCCGAGTTGTTGTCGGCTTGGGCCAGGTCCAGAATCGCCAAGGCGGTCGCCTAGTCTGCTCGCAGTTGTCTCCATTCCATCGAGGTTGCCTATGAACGCCCGAGTCCCCGTCGTCGACGCCCCCCAGCGCGAGGCCATGCGCATCGCCGGCGAGAAGGTCCACACCGACCGCGTGATCGAGATCCGCTACCCCTACACCGGCGAGGTGGTGGCCACCGTGCCCAAGGCCTCGGTCGAGGACGTCCGGCGCGCGTTCAAGATCGCGCACCAGTACAAGCCCAAGCTCACGCGCCACGAGCGCTACAGGATCCTGATGAAGGCCGGCGACATCATCGCGTCGCGCCGCGACGAACTGGCACGGCTGATCACGCTCGAGTCGGGCCTGTGCATCAAGGACACACTGTACGAGGTGGGGCGCGCCAGCGACGTGTTGCTGTTCTCGGCGCAGCAGGCGCTGGTCGACGACGGGCAGACCTTCGCGTGTGATCTCACGCACCACGGCAAGCAGCGCCGCGTGCACACCATGCGTGAGCCAATGATGGGCGTCATCAGTGCCATCACGCCGTTCAACCACCCGCTGAACCAGGTGATCCACAAGGTGGCGCCGTCGATCGCCACCAACAACCGCATGGTGCTCAAACCCACCGAGAAGACGCCGCTGGCCGCGATCGCGCTGGCCGACGTGCTGTACGAGGCGGGTCTGCCGCCCGAGATGTTGAGCGTGATCACCGGCGACCCCAAGGAGATCGCCGACGAGATGCTGACCAATCCGATGGTCGACGTCGTCACCTTCACCGGTGGCGTGGCCGTCGGCAAGTACATCGCCGGCAAGGCGGTCTACAAGCGGCAGGTGCTCGAACTCGGCGGCAACGATCCGATCGTGGTGATGGACGACGCCGACGTGGCGAAGGCCGCCGACCTGGCCGCCAACGGCTCGTACAAGAACTCCGGCCAGCGCTGCACGGCTGTGAAGCGCATCTTCGCGCACGAGAGAGTCGCGGCTGACTTCACCGAGGCGCTGCTGGCCAAGACACGATCCTGGACCTACGGCGACCCGCTGGACCCGAAGGTGGACATGGGCACGGTGATCGACGTGCAGGCCGCCAAGCTGTTCGAGCGCCGCGTCAACGACGCGGTGGCGCAGGGCGCGCGGCTGCTGCACGGCAACCAGCGCGAGGGTGCGTCGTACTCGCCGACGCTGATCGACCGCGTGCGCGGCGAGATGGAGGTGGTGAAGCAGGAGACCTTCGGCCCGGTGTCGCCGGTGATCACGTTCAAGGACGTGGACGACGCGATCGCGCAGGTCAACTCCACCGCCTACGGCCTGAGCTCGGGCGTGTGCACCAACCGGCTCGACGACATCATGCGCTTCGTGAAGCAGCTCCACGTCGGCTCGGTCAACGTCTGGGAAGTGCCGGGATACCGGCTCGAGGTGACGCCGTTCGGTGGCATCAAGGACTCCGGCACCGGCGTGAAAGAGGGCGTGCAGGAGTGCTGCAAGGCCTTCACCAACGTGAAGACCTATTCGCTGCCCTGGTAGCCCGTGCTTGTGGCGCCCGCCGTCAGGGCCGGTACGGCACCACGTTGTCCTGCTCCGCCGGGTCGTTGCGCGCGACGATCGCGCGCGCCGGCTCGGTGGCGCTCAGGTTGATCGCCTCGTGCGCCACGCCGGCGGGGATGAACAGGAAGTCACCCGTCTCGGACACCACCGACTGCGCCAGGCCCTCGCCATACCGCGTTTCGACACGGCCCTGCAGCACATAGATCGAGGTCTCGTAGCCGCGGTGCGCGTGCGGGTCGGACCGCGCACCGGGCGGAATGACCACCAGGTGCATCGACATCCCGCGTGCACCCACCGTCTCGCCCGACACGCCGACGAAGTAGGGCAGGCGCTGCAGCGTCTGCACCTCGCGCGAGGGCCGGATGGCGCGGACCGTGGGTTGGACGACGGAAGGCTGCTCCTGCGGCGACATGGCGTTTTCGATCGCGATGCGTGCGGTCGCCGCATTCTAGGGACCGGGCACGCCACGTGGCCGCGGCGGCGGCGCGACTTCGTCGCCGGGCCGCCGGCGATCGGCGCGCAGCACCACCTGCTCGGCGGAGACCAGTCGGCCCACCTGATCGAGCGTGCAATGCCGGGTGCGACCTGCGTCGTCGACGACCTGGTCGCCCACTTCGACCAGCGTGCCGGGGCGCACCCGATAGAACCCGGGATAGGCCAGCGCGATCGGATCGATCGGCGCTCGTTCGCGAAAGGGCATGACGTACTCCTCGTGGCCCGCTGCCGCGTGTGCGAATGCCACATCGTCGTGGGCGAGCGTGCGCGCCCATCGCGGCCACTGTAGCGCCGCGGTCGCGGTCGCGAGACAGTGCCCACGACGACAATGCGGGTCCTGCACGGGCTTGCGCCAATGGGCCTGCGCGTCGGCTGTCGATACCATGCACGCTGGCCGACAGCCGACGATCGGACGATCGACGATGGGAGGGAGCCCCGATGAGCGACGCATCCGCTGCTGCTGACGAGACGCTGCTGCGCGACGAGCAGCGCATCCGCCGCCTGGTCGAGCGTTGGGCGGTGTGGCGCGACGCCGGCGACTGGGCGCGCTTTCGCAGCCTGTGGCATCCCGAGGGCGTGATGATGGCCACCTGGTTCCAGGGCCCGTTCGAGGACTTCATCCGCGTCACGCAGGAAGGCTGGGCGCGCGGCGTCAACATCCTGCACTTCCTGGGCGGCTCGGCGATCGAGCTCGTCGGCGACCGCGCGGTCGCGCAGACCAAGATGACGATCTCGCAGCGTGGCCCGGTCGACGGTGTGCCGTGCGACGTGGTGTGCACCGGCCGCTTCTACGACTTCGTCGTGCGCCACCACGGGCAGTGGAAGCTGCTGCACCGCCAGCCCATCTACGAGAAGGACCGCATCGACCCGCTCGACCCGTCGGCCACCTTGAAGCTCGACGCCGAGCTGCTCGCCACCTTCCCCGAGGGCTACCGGCACCTGGCCTACATCCAGACGCGCATCGGCTACAAGGTCAAGCTGGACATGCCGATGTTGAAGGGTCCCGTGGTCGAAGAGCTCTATCGGCGCGGCGCGGCGTGGCTCGCCGGCGGCGAGCTGCACCGCTAGAGCGGGCCGCGATGTCGCTACCCACCCAGGCCCGCGTCGTCATCGTCGGCGGCGGCATCGCCGGCTGCTCCACGGCCTACCACCTGGCCCGCTTAGGCATCACCGACGTGCTGCTGCTCGAGCAGGGCAAGCTCACCAGCGGCACGACCTGGCACGCGGCCGGGCTGGTCGGCCAGATGCGGCCCAACCGCAACATGACGGCGATGAGCCGCTACGGCATCGAGCTTTATTCTTCGCTCGAAGCCGAGACGGGCCTGGCCACCGGCTGGAAACAATGCGGCAGCGTCAACGTCGCGCGCACGCCCGAGCGCTGGCAGCTGCTGAAGAAGCAGGCCGCGCTGGCGCGTGGCTTCGGCGTCGAGGTGCATCTCATCTCGCCGCAAGAGGCGGGCGACAAGTTCGAAGTGATGCGCACCGACGACCTGCAGGGCGCGCAATGGATTCCCGGCGACGGCAAGGCCAACCCGGCCGACCTGTGCATGAGCCTGGCCAAGGGCGCGCGCAATCGCGGCGTGAAGGTCATCGAGGGCGTCGAGGTCACCGGCGTGCTCACCGAGCGTGCCGGCCCGGGCGAACGGGTGGCCGGCGTGCGCACGAAGGAGGGCGACGTGCGCTGCGAGGTGATCGTCAACTGCGCGGGCCAGTGGGCGCGGCAGTTCGGCGCCATCTCGGGCTCGGCCGGCGTGAACGTGCCGCTGTATTCGGCCGAACACTTCTACATCGTGACCGGCAAGATCCCCGGCGTGCACCCGATGACGCCGGTGGTGCGCGACCCCGACGGCTTCATCTACTACAAGGAGGAAGTGGGCGGCCTGGTGATGGGCGGCTTCGAGCCGGTGGCCAAGCCGTGGCGGGTCGACCCGATCCCCAGCACCTTCCAGTTCCAGCTGCTCGACGAGGACTGGCAGCAGTTCGAGCCGCTGATGATCAACGCGATCCACCGCACGCCGTGCCTGGAGACCGCCGAGATCAAGATGCTGCTCAACGGGCCGGAGAGCTTCACGCCCGACGGTAACTTCATGATCGGCGAGGCGCCGGGGTTGCGCCAGTACTTCGTCTGCGCCGGCTTCAACTCGGCCGGCATCGCCAACTCCGGCGGCGCCGGGCGGCTGATCGCGCAGTGGATCGCCGACGGCGAGGCACCCAGCGACCTGTGGGACGTGGACCTGCGGCGCTTCGGCCCGTTTACCGCCAACCGCCGCCAACTCGCCGAGCGCACGGCCGAGACGCTGGGCCTGCACTACGCGATGCGCTGGCCGCGGCAGGAGCTTCAGTCGGTGCGCCCGCTGCGCACCTCGCCGCTGTACGACCTGCTGGCGGCCAAGGGCGCCGAGTGGGGCAGCAAGAACGGCTGGGAGCGGGCGAACTACTTCAAGCCGGCGGGGCAAGCGCGGCCTTCATACGGCCTGGACACGCCGGGCTGGCTGCCGTGGGTGCAGGCCGAACAACGCGCCACGCGCGAAGGCGTCGCGATCTACGACCAGACCTCGTTCGGCAAGCTGCTGGTGCAGGGCCGCGACGCCTTGCCGTTGCTGCAGCGGCTGTGCGCCAACGAGATCGACGTGCCGGTGGGCAAGATGGTCTACACCGCGATGCTCAATGCACGCGGCGGTTTCGAGAGCGACCTGACCGTGATGCGCCTGGCCGACGAGCGCTTCCAGATCATCACCGGCTCGGCACAGCCGCAGCGCGACCGCGACTGGACCCTGCGCCACGTCGAGCCGCACGAGCACGTGGTGGTCACCGACGTCAGCGCGATGAGCTCGGTGATCTCGGTGATGGGTCCGCGCGCGCCCGAGCTGATGCGCCGCCTGTCGCCCGACGACCTGACGCCGCAGGGCCTGAAGTTCAGCTGGACGCGCGAGATCGATCTCGGCCTGGCCCGCGTGCGCGCCGCGCGCATCAGCTACGTGGGCGGGCCGGGTTACGAGCTCTACGTGCCGATCGAGATGGCGCGCCACGTCTACCTGGCGCTGCACGAAGCCGGCGTCGATCTGACAGATCCGGCTGGCCGGCCGTGCGGCCCGGTCGACGCCGGCTACTACGCGATCGACGCGCTGCGCATCGAGGCCGGCCGGCGCGCCTGGGGCGCCGAACTCGGCCCCGACGAGACGCCGTGGGAGGCGGGCCTGGCGTTCGCCGTGAAGCTCGACAAACCCGCTGCCTTCGTCGGCCGCGAGGCACTGCTCAAGGCGCAAGGCCAGCCGCTGCGCAAGAAGCTGGTGTCGATCGTGCTCGACGACCCGGCGGTGTGGATCTGGGGCGGCGAGTCGATGGCCATCAACGGCGAAGGCGTGGGTGAGCTCGGCTCCGCCGGCTGGAGCCCGCACGCCGGCGCCTGCGTTGCGCTGGCTTACGTGCGCGGTGCCGCGGCCCAGCGTGCGCATCGCGGCACGCCGGTGACGATCGACCTGTGGGGTGAACCTGTTGCCGGCACGGCCTGGGACGAACCGGTCTTGCAGCGTCGCGCCGGCCAGCGCGGCTGAGAGGTCCGGGCGCGATCAGCTGCCGCGACAGTTCAGCGGCAGGTACTTGGCCTCGATGTCGGTGCGGTTGGCGCCCTTGACGCTCATCTTCTCCGGCGTGGCGGCGTGCCCGCAGACCCAGGCGATCGGCACCACCGGCGCACTGTCCACCACGGCCGGGCGAAAGCTCAGCGTCTTGCCCTTGATGACGCCGTTGACCTGGTTGCCGAACACCACGTGCAACGCGCCGGCCTCGACCGTGACCGAGGTGACATAGCTGCCGACCAGCTTGTCGGCCGGCGGCAATGCGGCTTCGTCGTTGTCGGCCGGCAGCGTGCCGCTCGCCGACCACCGGCCGCTCACGGCGGTCTTGGCCACGTTGATCAGCGCGGCCGAGTCCACCACCTGTTGCCGCACGTACGGCCCCTGGAAGCTCGGCAGAGCCAGCGTGGCCAGGATGGCGACGACGGCCAGCACGACGACGATCTCGATCAGCGTGAATCCGGCGGCGCGAGCCGGCAAGCGCAGGTTTGGCATGGGATTGGGCGCATTATTCGACGCCTCTCCACTCGTCGCGAGTCCAGTCGCATCAAGGCCGTGCCGGCTGCGGAGTCCTCCACGCCGGTCGGTGTTCGCGGCGGACGGTGTCCGCTCGATCTGGCGGATAGTCCGATTCGAACCCCATCCTTGCACCGCATCGTCGACATGAACATCCGATCTGCATCGACCTTCCTGGCTTGTTGTTTGGTTCTCGCGGCGTGGCCCGCGTCGCCGGCCCACGCGCAGTCGAGCTATCGCTGCATCGTCAATGGTCGCCAGGTACTTTCCGACAGACCTTGCAGCGGGGGAGCCGGCACGAAGCTGAGCGCGTTCGGACCGACACAGCGCGACTACGTGCCCGGCCGCCAGGGTGGCTACACGGGCTCGGTGGTCCGTGCACCAGACCACCTGGGCTACCTGAGCCCGGAGTGCGCCCAGCTCAATGATGCCCTGCGCACCGCGTCGACGCGCGGTGTTGGCCATGCCGTCCAGCGTGATCTCCAGCTCGAGTATCAGAACAAGTGCGGAGAGGACGATCGCTACGCTCGCCAGCAGTTGGCGAATGCGCAAACGGCCGAGCGCGAAGGGCAGCGTAAGGAGCGCGAGGCGCGAGCGAGCGCGAAGGCCCTGACGCAGCGCGAACGCGAGCAATGCCACGAGATGCTGCGCATCCTGCACGGCAAGCGTCAGCGCATGGGGTCGATGACCGAGGGCGAGCAGGGCGACCTGCAGCGCTTCGAGGCCAACTACAACGCCCGCTGCAAAGGCTGACGCCGGCGGCGGCCTGGCGCCTGCTTCCCGGCGCTGACCCTGGTCGCACATCCAGCTTAGGCACCCGGCTGACGGTTCCTTGAACCGATTGGCCCACCCAGGCAACCCAAGCCCTGGAAATGCCCGGCGGCGGGTTGGCGTAACTAGGGGCGGACAGCCCGCGGTTCCCGCGCAAGAATCGGCCGTCGGCGGATCCGTTCCTTCAGCTGGGGGCGACATGAAGAACCCGATTGTCCTGACCGGTCTGCTTGCCGCCCTGCTGGGCGGCTGTGCCAACGTGCAGACCACCGACTACAAGCGGCCCGACTCGCCGGCCAAGACAGCCTGGTCGCGGCCCGCGGATCCCGCGGTGTCGGCCGTCGGCACGATCTCGCCGAGCTGGTGGCAGGAGTTCCGCGATCCCCAGCTCGATGCGCTGGTGACGCGCGCCGTCGCCGGTAACTTCGACCTCAAGGTGCTGGCCTCGCGCATCGACGTGGCCGGCGCCCAGATCGCCGAGGTACGTGCCGGGGCGCTGCCATCGGTGGACATCGGCGCCGGCGGCAACTTCGACAAGACCACCCGGCAGCGGTTCTCCAAGCAGTTCAGTCTGGGCACCCAGGTGAGCTGGGATCTGGACGTCTGGGGCCAGACGGCCAAGGGTGTGCAGGCGCAGACGGCCGAGTTCCGGGCCAGCGAGGCCGACTGGCGCGCCGGCTACCTGACTCTCGTGGCCGGCGTGTCGACCACCTACTTCCAGATCCTGCAGCTCGACGAACAGCTCGAGCGGCAGCAGCGCGCGCTGGTCAAGAACCGGCAGATCCTTGCCATCTACGAGACGATGCACCGCAACGGCCTGGCGCCCGATACCCAGGTGCTGCGCCAGCGGGCCGAGATCAACCGGCTGACCAAGGAAGAGCTGGAGCTGCGGCGCGCGCGTTTGGTGTCCGAGCACGCGCTCGCCACGCTGGTGGGCGTGCCGGCCGGCGAGCTGAAGGTCCCGCCCGGCCGCCTGCAGGGCAACGTGCAGGCGCCGGTGGTGCCGGCCGGCCTGCCGCTGGATCTGCTGGCGCGGCGGCCCGACGTGGTGGCCGCCGAATACCGGGTGCTCGAGTCGCACAACCTGGTCGGTCAGGCCAAGCTGGCGCAGCTGCCGTCGATCGGCCTCACCGGCCGTGGCGGCACCGCGGCCTTCTCGCTGGGGGATCTGCTGAAATCGTTCACCTTCGGGCTGCTGCCGAGCATCAACCTGCCGATCTTCAACCCGGGCATCAAGGCGCGCGTCGTGACCACCGAAGCCCAGGTGAAGGTGTTCGAGAACGACTACAAGCGCACGGTGATCGCCGCGTACGAGGAAGTCGAGAACGCGCTGGTCAACCTGGATGCCCATCGCCAGCAGAACGTCGAGCTGCGCCAGCAGGTCGAACAGCTCGAACGGGTGGCAGCGCAGACGCAGGTGCAGCTTGCCGCCGGCCTGATTTCGCAGCTCGAGGTGTTCGAGACCGAACGGTCGCTGCTGGCGGCGCAGCTGGAACTGCTGGCGAGCCACCAGCAGGTGCTGTCCGATACGGTCACCCTCTACAAGGCGCTCGGCGGTGGCTGGGCGCCCGTCGAAGTCGCGAATGCAGGCCGTTGACAGTCGGCGCGCGCAGCTGGTGCACGACGAAACCAAGGCCGCCGCCGTGCCGGTGACGCCGGGCCACGACCTCGAGGTCGTGCTCAAGCCGCTGTCGCAGCCCGAGCTGGGCGAGATCCGCATCACCGACAGCGTGTTCCCGGTCGGCCGCAACGAACAGCCTTTCGCCTCCTATGCCCCCGACATCCAGGTGATGCTGTCGCGCCGACACGCGCGCATCTTCATCGAAGGCGGCGCCGTCTATCTGGCCGACCTGGAGAGCCGCAACGGCACCACGGTCAATCGCGCCAACGTGCAGCACAAGCCGGCGCGCCTGGCCGACGGCGACGAGGTCTGCTTCGGCGGCGTGCTGTCGTACCGTGTGCAGATCACCTCGCGCGCGGCGGCAGAGCGCCCGCAAGGCTACACGCTGACCTTGACGCCCGCGGCCGAGGGTTCGGGCCTGGAGCCGCTGGTCATCGCACGATTTCCGTTCCTGATCAGCAAGGCCGATGCAGCGTTCGCGCGCTATCGCGGCGTCCATCCCAAGCAGCTCGACTTCCTGTCACGGCGCCAGGCGCACATCTTCCTCAAGGGCGGCCACGCGCACATCGAAGACCTGGCCAGTGCCAACGGCACCTTCCTCGATGGCGAACGCCTGCAGGAGCACGCGGTGCCGCTGCAGGACGGCATGCTGCTGGCGTTCGCAGGTGATCACTTCGTCTACCGGGTCGGCATCCAGAAGGGCGCGGCCTCGTTCGAAGCCGGCGGGACCCGCACTGCCGCGCCGGCTGCGGCGCCGAGCGTGAACGCGGGCAAGACCACCTTCGTCGCGGCGCCCGACTCGTTCCTGGAAATCTTCTGCGCCGACGCCGAGGCGCCCGACAAGGCACTGCCCGACGCCGCGGCGCCGGCGGCGGCTGCCGCGGCGGCACCGGAACCGGCCCGCAAGGCACGCAGCCGTGGCCGCGTTGCGACGATGGTTGCCGAGCTGGCTGCGGTGGCCGCCGGTGGCCAGCGCGAACGCGTGCGACGGACGATGTGGATGGTGGCCGCACTGATCGCCGGGCTGACCGTGGCGGCGCTCGGGCTGTCGTGGTGGGTGCGCTCGGAGCGCGAGTTGAAGGACCTGCTCGAACGCGGCGAGTACGCGCAGGCCGCGCGTTTGGCCGACCAGGCCCTGCAGCGCAGCCCGGACGACAGCGAACTCAAGTCGCTCGCCACCGAAGCGGCCCTGAAGGCCCACGTGCCCGTCTGGCTGGCCAAGGTGGCGGCGCGCGACTTCGACGGCGTGCGTGGCGTGCTCGCCGACCTGGGCGACCTGGCCGGGCGCAACCCCGAGCTGGGCCCGCTGGTCAGCGAACTCGAGTGGCTGGGCCAGCTCGAGCAGCTGGTGAGCAGCCGCGGGCCGGATGCACCGATCCGCATCTACGCCGACGAGGACCGCATCGCCGCGGTGATCGAGCGCTGGAACCGCGAGACTCGCGAGCACCAGCGCTCGCTCGGGCGCATCGCGTCGTTCGTGCCCGAGTTCAACGCGCCCTATGCCGCGGCCCTGACGCACCTGCGCAAGCTGCAGAGCGATGCCACCGTGTACCTGGCGGCCATCGACCGGCTGAAGGCCAGCCTGGTGGCCGAGGTGGCGCGCGATCGCGCCGAAGACCTGCAACCGCTGCTGAAGGAGACCGCGGAAAAGTACCCCGGCCTGGGCGGCCTGGACAGTGTGCGCCAGGACCTGGCCCGTTATATCGAGATCAAGCGCGAGGCCGGCGCGCGCAAGCCGGGGCGCCTGCTGGCCCTGTTGCGCAAGGCGCACATCGTGACGCCGCCGTTTCGCGACAGCATCCAGGCCATGACGGCCAGCGGGCAGCTGCCGCCGGCCGACGTGATGCGCGCCTACGAAGCCACGGTCAAGGCCTGGCAGGACGGCCACACCGCGCAGGCGCTGAGCGGACTGCAGGCGCTGGTGACCGGACCGTGGGCCGAGGCGGCCGCCACCGAGCTGCAGCGCAAGCAGGCGGTGCTCGCGCAGCACGCGTCGCTGCAGCAGGCGCGCACGGGCAGCGGCTACGCCGACACGCTGATCGCCTTTCGCGAATCGCTCGACGCCGACGAGGATGCCTTCTTCCTGCGCGCGACCCAGACCGAGCTCGAGCAGAACAGGGACAAGGTGGCTGCGCGCGCGGACGGCCTGATGAGCCGTGCACGCGCGCTGTGGCAGGACTACCGCGGCAATGGCGCCATCACCGCGGGGCAGCGCATCGAGACCACGATCTCCAACGGCTTCCGCGCCCAGGCCCGGTTGTTGTCCGACGCGCGCCAGAATGCGCAGCGGGCGGCCCGCATCCACGCGCTGCTCGGTGCGGCGGCGGCCGACCCGTCGGCCGTGGTCCGCGACGAGATCCAGGCCGAAGCCCAGGCCCAGCGCACGGCGCTGCAGGACCTGCGCAACGTGCTCGATCCGCAGCTCGTGAAGGACAAGCTGGCGCTGCTGGGAGAGCGCAACGAATGACGACCATCTACCGACTCAAGCCGCTGACCGAGGCGCTCGGCGACCACAGCACCGAAGGCATCGCGATCCTGACCGCGGAGCCCTGGCGCGTGCTGCACGCCGTGGTCTACACGATGATCGCGCTGGTGGTCGCGGGGCTGGGCTGGTCGATCATCGGCCGCGCCGATGTGATCGTCACCACGCAAGGCGCGCTGATGCCGGACTCCGAACTCAGGCGCTTCTACGCGCCGGTCGACGGCGAGCTGGCCAACCTGTACATCGCCGAAGGCCAGCCGGTGTCCAAGGGCGACGTGCTGGCGCGGCTGAATGCGCGCGGTGCCGTCGAGGCCGCGGCCAACTCGCTGCAGGCGCAGCTCCGACTCGAGAACGCCGAGCGCGAGTGGCGCCAGTTCCCCGAGAAGAAGGCGCTGCTCGAACGCAAGGCGGCCACCCTGCGCCAGGCGATGGAGCTCGAGGAACAGCAGCATGCCAAGCGCACGTCGATCGGCACCTCCCGGCTGGTCGAGGCGCAACGCGCGCAGGAGTCCGGCGCGCGTGCCAACGTCGAGGACGCACGCCGCGCGCGGGATGCCGCCCGCGCCGAGTTGGAGCGCTTCGAGCGCGTGTTCTCGGCCACCGGCGGTGGCGGTGTGTCGCAGCAGCAAGTCGACAGCAAACGCAGCGCGCTGCAAGCCGCCGAGAACGCGCTGCGCGTGGCCCAGTCGCGGGTCGGCGAGTTGAGCGCGCTGCAGAGCCAGGACCTGACGCAGGCGCAGGCGCGCATCGAATCGAGCGGCGAGGAGCTGAAGCGACTGCGCCTGGAGTACGAGGCGGCGACCAACGAACTGACCACCGCCGAAGAAAAGCTGCGCCTGCAGCTCAGCGCGGCGCGTGTGGCCGCCGAGGCGGCGGCGCGCATCCGCTTCGAGAACATCGACAAGGACAACTTCCTGCTGATCGTGGCGCCGGTGTCGGGCATCGTCACCGATGTCACCTCGACCCAGCCCGGCGACAAGATCCAGGCCAACATGCCGCTCGGCGGCATCGCGCCGGCCGGCGCCAAGGCGGTGGTCAGGATCGAGATCGCCGAACACGACCGCGCCTTCCTGCGCGAGGGCCAGACGGCCAAGCTGAAGTTCGCGGCGTTCCCGTATCAGCGCTACGGCGTCATCCAGGGCACGCTGGAGTACATCTCGCCGGCCACCAAGCCATCGGCGCAGACCAAGCTGCCGGTGTACGAAGGGCGCGTGGCGCTGGCGCGCGACCACTACAAGGTGGCCGACACCAAGGTGCCGCTGCGCTACGGCATGACGGCCAGCGCCGAGGTGGTCGTGCGCGAGCGGCGCCTGATCGACCTGGCGCTCGATCCGTTCCGCGAAATCGGCGGTTGAGACACACACACCACAACGACACGGAGCATTTCAGATGGACCCTCTCGTCAAGATCGACGGTCAGGCGATCACCGTCACCGACTTCATCCGCACGCTGAGGCTCAGTGGCCAGTACGACGCGTTGATCGAGCAGATCGTGCGCGACCGGCTCACCGTGCAGGCCGCCCGCAAGGTGGGCATTTCCGTGTCCGAGCAGGACGTCCAGGAACGAGCCGACCAGTTCCGCCGCGCGCGCGGCCTGCACCGTGCCGCCGACACCAACAAGTACCTGGACGCGTTGCACATCAGCCTGGACGAGTTCGAGGCCTTCATCTCCGACAGCCTGTACCAGGAGAGGATGCTGCAGCAGGTGTGCAGCGATCAGGCGGTGGAGTCGTACTTCAAGCTCAATTCGCCCAAGTTCGACGGCATCGAGGTCAGCCACATGGTGCTCGACTCCGAAGGCAAGGCCAAGGAGATGATCTCGGTGCTGAGCGACGACCCCGACAGTTTCGAGGAGATGGCACGCGAGCATTCGATCGGCGCCACGCGCGACAACGGCGGGCGCATCGGCAAGGTGCTGCGTGGCGCGCTGCGCGGCGATGTCGAGGCCAAGGTGTTCAATGCTGCCGTCGGCGAGGTGCTCGGGCCGTTCGTCTCGCCGGATCGCTCGGTGTTCGAGATCTTTCGCGTCGACGCGCGGCAACCGGCACAGCTCGACGACGCCACGCGCGCCGAAGTCCAGCGTGTGCTGCGCGAAGGGTGGCTGCGCGCCCGGGCCCAGGAACACCTGATCGAGACCTGCTGAAAGGCGCACCGGCGTCAACGACATGGACCCGCAAGAGCTGAAGTCACGCGCCGATTTCCTGGCCACTGTCGACCTGCTGTCGGCGCTGACGCGCAAGGACATCGAGCGCCTCGCCGAGGCGGCGCAGTCGCGCTGGCTGGCGTTCGGCGACACCGCCTGCAAGGCGGGTGACGTGGCCGACGGTCTTTGCGTGATCAAGTCGGGCACCGTGCGCATCTTTGCCGAGGAGGCCGGCAAGGAGGTCAGCCAGGGCGTGCGCAAGGCCGGCGACGTGTTCGGCGAGATGGTGGTGCTGCGCGAGCACCGCCACGAGGTGTCGGCGCGCGCGTCGGCGAAGACCGAGCTGCTGATCATCCCACGCGCGGTGGTGGCGCCGATCATCGCTGCCAACCCGGCGGCGCGTGCGTTCGTCGCGAGCCGGGTCGCCATCGGTTCGGCGGGTGGCTTGATCAGCCAGCTGTTCGACCTGCGCGGCAAGGTCGACAAGGACGAGCTCGAGGAGATCATCCGCAGCGTCGGCGTCAAGCAGGTCGACGCCGGCAAGGAGATCGTCAAGCAGGGCTCGCGCGACGACCGGCGCCTGTACGTGGTGCGCCACGGCGAAGTGCGCATCGTGCGGCAGGAGGAGGGTAACGACTACCCGCTGGCCACGCTGCGCGATGGCGACACCTTCGGCGAGCGGGCCTGCCTGATGCGCCAGGAGCACGATGCCGCGGTGGTCGCCCACACCGAGACCGCGCTGCTGGTGATCCCGGAAAAGACGGTGACGTTCATCCTGGAGCGCAACCCGAAGCTGCGCGAGGTGCTGGCCGAGCGCGTGCGGGTGCTCGATCGTGAACTGCAGCGGCAGAAGCGCCTGGCCGAGCGACGCAAGCCGGCGTCGCTGCTCGACCTGAAGTCCAAGGCCGAGCTCGGCGAGCGTGTGCTCAAGCGTTTTGCCTGGATCCAGCAGGCCGAGCAGATGGACTGCGGTGCGGCCTGCCTGGCCATGATCTGCAAGCACTACGGCATCAACATGACGCTGGGCAAGCTGCGCGAGCTGGCCAACGTGACGACGTCGGGCGCCACGCTCGACAGCCTGGCGCGCACCGGCGAGTCGCTCGGCTTCACCACGCGCGGCGTGCAGTGCACCTTCGACGCGCTGCGCGGCTTCGACCTGCCATTCATCGTCCACTGGGAGGGTTACCACTACGTCGTGGTGTACGGCGTGTCGGCGCGGCACGTGTGGCTGGCCGACCCGGCCACCGGCTTCAAGAAGCTGAGCCTGGAGGAGTTCGAGCGCGGCTGGAGCGGCACCTGCCTGACGTTCACGCCGCGCAGCAACCTGGCCGAGGAAACCGCCTCACGTTCGCCCTGGGTGCGCTTCGCGCGCTACCTGATTCCGCACCGCAAGATCCTGCTGCACCTGATGCTGGCGACCTTCGTGATCCAGGTGCTCGGCATCGTGCCGCCGATGATCATCCAGAACATCCTGGACGGCGTGATCGTGCATCAGAACGTGAACCTGCTGCACCTGCTGATTGCCGGGCTGGTGATCTCCAGCGTGTTCACGCAGGTGATGGCGACGATCCGCGCCGCGTTGTCGAACTTCATGGTGCGCAAGCTCGACTTCACGATGATGTCGCAGTTCTTCAGGCACACGTTGTCGCTGCCGTATTCGTTCTTCGCCAAGCGCCAGACGGGCGATATCTTCGCGCGCTTCCAGGAGAACCAGACGATCCGCGCGTTTCTCACCGAGTCGACGGTCACCACGGTGCTGAACCTGTTGATGGTGTTCATCTACTTCTCGGTGATGTTCCTCTACAACGTCAAGCTCACGTTGCTGCTGATCGCCTTCGTGATCCCGATCATGGTGCTGACGGTGCTGGTGACGCCGAAGATCAAGGCCTACGCGCGCGAGATGTTCAGCGCGTCGACCGACGCCAAGTCGTACTTGATGGAAACTCTGGGCGGCGCCGAGACCGTCAAGGGCATGGGCATCGAGCGGCCGGTGCGGCTGAAGTGGGAGATGAAGTACGCCAAGGCGCTCGAGGTGCAGTACCGCGCGCAGTCGTTCAACAACTGGGTCGGCCTGGCCGGGCAACTGCTCAATGCCGCCACCACGATCGCCATTCTGTGGGCCGGCGCCAGCCTGGTGCTCTCGCGCGAGCTGACCATCGGCCAGCTGATGGCCTTCAATGCCCTGATGGGCAGCGTGCTCGCGCCGCTGATGGGCCTGGTGGGCTTGTGGAGCCGGCTCAACGACGCCGCGGTCGCGATGGAGCGCCTGGGTGATGTGCTCGACCTCGAGCCCGAGCAGAAGCCCGAGGACCTGGCCACCCGCGTCGCGCTGCCGGACCTGCGCGGCGAGGTCAAGTTCGACGGCGTGTACTTCCGATATGGCGGTGCCGACACGCCCTACGTGCTGGAGAACATCAACCTCGAGATCAAGCCCGGCGAGCTGGTGGCCATCGTCGGGCGCAGCGGCTCGGGCAAGACCACGCTGGCCAAGCTGCTGGTGGGCTTCTATACGCCCACCGAGGGCAAGCTGATGGTCGACGGCTACGACATCAACGTGATCGACAAGGAGTACTACCGGGCACAGGTGGGCTACGTGATGCAGACCAACCTGCTGTTCTCGGGCACGATCGCCGAGAACATCGCCTGCGGCGACGACACGCCGGACCGGCGCCGCATCGAAGAGGTGGCCCGCCGCGCCGACGCGCACGGCTTCATCAGCAAGATGCCGCGTGGCTACGAGCAGACGGTGGGCGAGCGCGGCACCGGGCTGTCCGGTGGACAGATCCAGCGCCTGTGCATCGCGCGGGCGCTGTACCACGACCCGCGGCTGCTGGTGTTCGACGAGGCGACCTCGGCGCTGGACACCCAGTCGGAGAGCAACATCATCGCCAGCATGAACGACATCCTGCAGGGGCGCACCGCGGTGATCATCGCGCACCGCCTGAGCACCATCATGCGGGCCGACAAGATCCTCGTGCTGTACGAAGGCAAGGTCGTGGAGCAGGGCAAGCACGACGAGCTGGTGCAGCGCCGCGGCATGTACTACGAGCTGGTGCACAAGCAGCTGAGCGCGGCCTGAGAGCGGCTCGCGTGCGGCTCGGCCGCGACGCGGTCAGAAGAACCAGCGTGCACGCAGCTCCAGGCGCGAGCGCACGGCGCGCTCGCCGTATTCGGTGCCGGCGTCGCCTCGGTTCAGCGCCAGCCGCGCCCGCAATTCGATGTTCTTGACGCCCGTGTACAGCACCTCGGGAATCAGCGACCAGCTGTGGTCGCCGGTGTTGGCGATCAGGCTCAGCGAGGGCGTGAAATCCAGGATGTCGAACGGCTCCTTCTGGCTCACGCGCAGGTACGCGTAGCGCTGTGCGGCGTTCGGCCGGTTGTAGCCCTGGGCCGCGGCGCGGCCGGCCGCTGGCATGAGTGTCGGATCGGTCGCTGCCGCGTGCACCAGGTCGTAGAACGCGCCGAGCTCGTCCGTCGTGTAGCCACCGCCGTTGCGGTAGAACTCGACGATGACCGTGGTGTCGCGCTCGTTCAGATAGCGTGCGCCGATCAACGCAGCGGTGTGGGTCCGGCTCGTCGTCTGCAGCGCGTTGGCGGACGTCAGCGTCACGCGAGCGGCATCGCGCACACGTGCCCACTCGCCGTGGATCTCCAGATTGCTGCCGACGTTGCGCGAGAAGTCGATGCCCAAACGCGGGCCCAGGCTGCCAGCGGCGGCCCAAATCAGGTCGACGTCGGTGTCGAGGACCAGACCGTACAGCTTGAGGGCCGCATTGGTGTGCCCGGCGCTGCCGGTGCCACCGCCATAGTCCTCATTCAGGCCCGACGTGGTGGGCACGGCGGCCGCGGTCATCGACAACGTCTGCAGCGGCCCGTCGAAGCTGCGCACCCAGGCAGCGGTGGCCATCACGAAGCCTTCGCGTGCAAGTTCCGGGTCGGTCGGATCCCTGGCACGCTCCAGGAAGGCCACCGGAGCCCAGGCGTAACCCTTGCCCCAGCGCAGCGCCCGCTTGCCGACCAGCACGTGAATGCCCGCGTCGATCTGCCAGGCACCGTAGGCCTCGTAGTGGCGGTAGTCGCTGTCGGAGCCACGGGGTTCGTCGATCGCGCTCGCATGTCCGGTGTAAGCGAAGCTGAGCGACTGGTGGCGCAGCACGGCCGACAACTCGGCCGCTGCGCCCAGCCGGTCGGCGCTGTGCCGCATCTGCGCCGGGTACTGCAGCACATAGCCGGCAGAGCCGGGCCGCAACCACTGGTGCTCGGGCCGCACCTCGACGAGGCCCGTCCACTCGAACACCTTCTTGTCGTAGGCCGACGCGTCGAAGCTCTCGTCGGCGGCCGCCGCCGGCAAGGCCAGCAGCGCGGTCAGGGCAGCCAGCGCGCCGGCCGCGCAGAGCCTCACCGCAGTTCCTTCAACCGCGGCAGGTACTCCAGCGTGAAGACTTCGTCGGCCACCTTGCGTGCCTTGATCGAGCCGTAAAGCATCAACGACTTGTAGCCCTTGTGCAGCGGGCTCTCGGTCTCCAGCGTCGCCGGGCGCCTGATGCCGCCGCCGAAGTCCTTGATGTCCTTGTAGGTCAGCGTCTTGATCAGCAGCCCGCTGGCCGCGTAGGCCTCGATCGAGAGTGGCAGCGTGGTCTTCCTGTCGACCCTCATCGTCAGGCGGTCGTAGGCCACGTCACCGGTGCGCGCCTTCAGCGAGAGCGTGTAGCTGGTGGCTTCTTCGACCACCTTCTCCACCGTGTACTCGACCGAGAACTCCAGCGCCAGGATGTCGGCGTTGTTGAAGATGCCGCCCGTCACCGATTGCAGGCTGGTGATGCGCAGCGGCTTGCCGACGTTGGGGATGTACAGCCACATGTTCTCGCCCAGCCGCAGCGTGGCGCGATCGCGTTCGCTGGCCGGGTCGAGGAACAGCGCGGCGATTTTGTCCTTGCCCTTCTTCACCGAATACAGCACGAACTCCTTGCGCGAACCGTCGGGCTCGATGTTGACGAGCTTGCGCACCATCTCGTAGCTCTCGGGTTCCAGCTTGCGGTCGAGCTGCTGCAGCAGCGCCGTGCCGTCGACGGCGAAGGCGGGCGCGGCCAGCAGCAGCCAGGCCAGCGCGATCAGGGACAACAGCTTGCGCATCTTGTTCTCCAGGCTGTGATCAGACATGGCGCAGCGCGTTGATCGGGTCGAGTCGCGAGGCCTTCCAGGCCGGCTGCAGGCTGGCCAGGATCGCCACCGTCACGACGAGCAGCGCCACCGTGACCACCTGGGCGACGGCGATGGTCGGCGCCATCACCAGGTCGGACTGCTGGCCGAAGGCGAAGTGCGGCTGCCACAGGTTGATGGCATAGATCGCCGCCAGGCTGACAAGCGTGCCCAGCACCGTGCCGATGAGGCCCAGCAGCAGACCTTCGGCGAGTAACAGCGACAGGATGCGCGAGGGCCGGGTGCCGATGGCCGCGATGGTGCCGATCTCGCGGATGCGCTCGTACACCGCCATGACCATCACGTTCATCACGCTGACCAGCACGATGGACACCAGCACCACCTTGATGAACACCGTCATCAGATCGATCATCCGCGCCAGGCTGGCAAAGGGCGACAGATCGGCCCAGGTGTGCACTTCCAGTTGCGGCTGGCCGCTGCCCGGCCCCACAACGTTGACGGTGCCCGCACTCGAGGCGCCGGAAGGCGAACTCGGCGACTTGCCCTTCATGGAGCCCAGCGCTTCGCTGAGCGCGGCCGTGACGCGATCCAGCTGCGCCGGATCCCGCAGGCGGATCGCGATCTCGCTGACCTCGGCGTCCTTCATGCGCAGCAATTCGCGCGCATCGTCGATGTGCATGTAGCCATCGCGTCCGCCGGGGCCGGAGATGGCCTCGGTGACGCTGCGGATGACGAAGGTCTTGCCATTGACCGAGCCGTCGCGGTTGGTCGCGACGATCACCGCGGTGTCGCCGACCTTGACCTTCATGCCGCGGGCCAGCAGCAGCGGGATCACGATCTGCCCCTTCTCGACCAGTGCGCCACCCTTCGGCCCTTCGGCCATGCGGCCCGGCAGCAGCGGCGCCGTGGCCGCCTCGCGCACCGGGTCCACGCCGTTGATGCGGATGCTGGTCGTCTCGGTGAAGTTGCTGAACATGCCACCGAACTTGATCCGCGGCGACCAGGTCTCGACCGCCGGGTCCTGCTTCAACGCCGCCTCCACGTTGGCCACGGCCATCGGCCTCATGTTGAGGTTCAGCGGCAGCGTGTCGATCGAGGCCACGTAGCCTCTGCGGTGCACCTGCAGGTGCCCGAGCACCGAGTCGGTGATCTGGCCCACCATCATGGCCTTGAAGGAGCCGGTGACCGAGATGAACAGCAGCACCGCCACCATGCCGATGATGATCAGCAGCAGCGTCAGCATCGTGCGGCGGCGGTAGCGCGAGAGGTTGCGCCCCGCGATCTTGAGCACGTCAAGCATGGGCGGCCTGCGCGTGATGGACGCGTGACAGCACGTGGCCGTCTTCCAGCGTGTAGGTGGTCTCGGCCTCGGCCATGATCTTCGGGTCGTGGGTCGAGAAGATGAAAGTGGTGCCGAACTCGTCACGCATCTGCTTCATCAGGTCGATCACGTGATGGGCCGTATCGTGGTCGAGGTTGGCGGTGGGCTCGTCGGCCAGCACCATCTTGGCGTTGCTCACCAAGGCCCGCGCCACCGCGACACGCTGCTTCTGCCCGCCCGACATCTGGTCGGGGCGCTTGTCGGCCTGGGACTCCATGCCCACGGCCTTGAGCAGGCGCATCACCTGCTCGCGGCGCTTCGCCGCGGGCCACTCCTGCACCATGATCAACGGGTACTCGATGTTCTCGTAGGCGGTGAGCACCGGCACCAGGTTGAAGTCCTGGAAGATGAAGCCGATGTTCTTGCCGCGGAAGTCGGCCGCGGCGCGGCGGTCCAGCGTGGCGATGTCGGTGCCCAGAACGCTCAGCTTGCCGGCGGTCGGATGGTCGAGGCAGCCGATCATGTTCAGCAGCGTGCTCTTGCCGCTGCCCGATGGGCCGACGAAGGCGACGAAGGACGCCGGCGCGATGACGAAATCGGCGCCCTTGATGGCGGGCACCTCCACGTCGCCGGCGCGATAGGTCTTGGTCAGGCCTTCCGCAATGACAAGACTCATGGGCGTCTCACTGGCAGTTGTTGTGGAGCTTCCACTTTTCTTCATGGCCGATGGCCTTGGCGAAGTCGGGTACCTTGCAGCGCTCGGCCTCGGCCGCATCGACCGCTGGCGAGGCCGCAGCCGGCGCCGTGGCTGGCATGACCCGCCGGACATAGGGATCGTTGGCCGCCACGTGGCTCGTCCACGCGCCGACGACGCCGACGAAGGCGAGCACCACCGCCGCATGCGCCCAGCCGCCGCCGGCGCCTTGCGCAGGTACGAACTCGCAGACGCCGCCGGGGCACAGCTGCGCCTGGTTCTTGTTGAACACGTTGTAGACCTTGCAGCCGATGCAGATGCCGAAGGCGGTCTCGAAGAACAGCAGCACCAGGCAGGCTGCGCAGACGATCAGGTTGATCGGCCCGATCACGTGCTTGATGACGATGAGGTACAGCATCACCAGCGCGAGCACGAAGCCGATCGCCCACGCGAAGCGCTTCTGCGGTGCGCCCACCCACTCGGGCTGCTGCTTGCGCACCATCCATTGCCCGAGGATCAGGCTGGGCGCGAACTTCGGGTTGACGAAGATGCGGATCGTGAAGTCGACCAGGAAGGCGACCACGAACACCCGCGTCGGCTGGAAGTTGCCGGTCAGCCAGGCGTTCATGAATGCGACGATCGCGAAGAAGAACACGATGCCGGCGGCGGCGCGCACGGCCCGTTCGTTCAACACCGGCACGGCATAGCCGTCGAGGCGTTCTCCGAATGAAAAGACGTTCGACATGTTCGATGGGCCTGAGGCCGAGTCGCGACAACACGCATTGAACCTGCAGAAGCCACCGGCGAGGTTGACGGCAGTTAGGCGATTTGCATCGCCAGCCTGCGATTCCGGCACATGCAACACTGCGATACAAAACTCGCCGCAACCGGGCACCGCGCTCGGCGACGCTAGCGCCATGGACCGCAAAGACAGCATCCTGATCGTCGACGACGATCCCGAGATCCGCCAGTTGCTGGTGGACTACCTGGCGCGCAACGGCTTCGACCCCGTGCCGGCGGGCAGCGGCCGCGACATGTGGCAGATGCTGGACAAACACGCCGTCGACCTGGTGGTGCTCGACCTGATGCTGCCCGACGCCGACGGCCTGACGCTGTGCCGCGACCTGCGTGCGAAGTCCAACCTGCCGGTGCTGATGCTCACGGCACGCGGCGAGGAGACCGACCGCATTCTCGGCATCGAGATGGGCGCCGACGACTATCTCGTCAAGCCCTTCAGTCCGCGCGAGCTGCTGGCGCGCATCAAGAGCATCCTGCGCCGCACCCGCTCGCTGCCGCCCAACCTGAAGCCGGACAGCCAGCGCTGCCTGGCCTTTGCGGGCTGGAAACTGGACACGGCCACCCGCGTGCTCACCGGTGCCGACGGTGTGGCCACACCGCTGTCGGGCGCCGAGTACCGCTTGCTGCGCATCCTGCTCGATCACCCGAATCGCGTGCTCAACCGCGACCAGCTGGTCGAGCTGATCCATGGCCGCGAGGCCGAGCCCTACGACCGCGCGATCGACGTGCAGATCAGCCGCTTGCGCCAGCGCCTGCAGGATACGGGGCGCGAGTCGGGCCTGATCAAGACCGTGCGTGGCGAAGGCTACGTGCTGGCTGCCGCCGTGGAGGGCCTGCCCTCATGCGACTGAAGCTCGTGAAACTGCTGCCGCGCTCGCTGTCGGGCCGCATGACGCTGATCCTGGTGCTGGGCCTGCTGGCGGCGCAGTTCGCCAGCCTGCTGCTGCACCTGCAGGAGCGCGCGGCGATGATGGCCGGCGGCCATGTGCACCCCGGCATGCCGGGCTTCGACGCGCTGCCGCTGCGCTTCATCTGGCATGTCTCGCTGACGCTCGGGGCGGTCATCGTCGTCGCGCTGGTGGCCGTGCGCTGGGCGACGAAGCCCTTGCAGCAGATGGCCTCGGCCGCAACCGCGTTTGCCCACGACCTGGACGCTGCGCCGCTGCCCGTGAGCGGACCGACCGAAGTGATGCGTGCGGCCGAGGCGTTCAACTTCATGCAGCAGCGCCTGCGCCGGCTGGTGGTGGAGCGCGGCAGGGCTCTTGCCGCCGTCTCGCACGACCTGCGCACGCCGCTCACGCGCATGCGCCTGCGTGCCGAACTGGTGGACGACGCGGCACTGCAGGCCAAGCTCAACGCCGACATCGACGCCATGCAGGGCATGGTCGACAGCGTGCTGTCCTACCTGCGCGGCATCGAGGACGCCGAGCCGGTGCAGCCGATCAACATCGAGGCCCTGGTGTCCAGCATCGTCGAGGACGAGAGGGCCCTCGGGCGCCAGGTGCGCCTGGAGGGCGTGGCACCGGGCCCGCAGATGCCCGCGCCCTATGCCGGCAAGCTGTCGATCCTCAAGCGTGCGGTGACCAACCTGATCGACAACGCGGTGGCGCACGGCAAGAACGTGACCGTACGGATCGAAGACAGCGCGGCTTGCCTGCGCGTGATCATCGAGGACGACGGGCCGGGGATCCCGCAAGGCGACCTCACCCGGGTGACCGAGCCCTTTGTCCGCCTCGACGCGTCGCGCAGGCTGGACACCGGCGGCGTGGGCCTGGGTCTGGCGATCGTGCGCGACGCGGCGGCCTACCACGGCGGAACCGTCGTCCTGGAAAACAGGCGCAGCGGAGGTCTGCGCGCGATCCTGCAGCTGCCGCGGGCGAGGTGACTCGCCTCGCGGGCCACCCGAAACACTGCTGCGGCGGGGGCCCCCGAGCGGCCAGGAGGCCGCGCGACAGGCAGTGACCTCAGTCCGCCTTCATCACCGGATGCAGCACGGTGCGGTCCGGGCTCGACAGGTCTTCGGCACGCGCCACCACGACGGTGATGTTGTCGTGGCCGCCGCGCTCCAGCGCGAGCTCCACCAGCGCGTCGGCCGCCAGGCGGCAGTTGCCCGGCATCAGCGCCTGCATGATGGCCACGTCGCCGACCTCGTTGGTCAGGCCGTCGCTGCACAACAGGAAGACATCGCCGTCGGCCAGATCGGCGCCCACGGCGTCGAGTTCGAGGCTGTCGCCGCCGCCGAGGGCGCGCGTGATCACATTGGCCGCGGGCCGGTCGAGCGTGTCGTCGGACGACGCCACGTGTACCGAGCGCACCGCTTCGAGCTGGCTGTGGTCGCGCGTCAGCTGCCACAGCCGTCCTTCGCGATAGAGGTAGACCCGGCTGTCGCCGGCCCACACGCAGGCGAAGCGGCGTTGCGCCACCAGCAGGGCCGCGATCGTGGTGCCGATCACCGGCACGTCGCGCCGCGCCGCTTCGGCGCGCAGCCGGCGGTTAGCCTCCAGCAGGCGCGCTTCGACCAGCGCCGCGCGCTGTTCCAGCGTGCCCGAGGGCGGCAGATCCATCAGGCTGCGGATGGCCAGGCGGCTGGCGAATTCGCCCAGCGAGTGGCCGCCCATGCCGTCGGCCACGGCCCATACGCCGCACAGAGGCTGTTCGAGGCAGGCATCCTCGTTGACTTCACGCACCCGGCCGGGATGCGAGCGCGACGCCGAGGTCCAGCAGACCTCGCTCGTCTCGCGCGCTGTCGCGCCGGGTGTTCCGCCGGAACCCATGGCCGCTTGCTTCACCGCGCGTTGCGTTCGAAAGCGGGCTCAGCCGCCCTGGCTGTTGCCGATCAGCAGGGCGGTGACGTTGGCGCCGTCGCCGGAGTTGTCGACGTCGAACACCGTGTAGTTGTTGACGACCTGGCCGATGTAGGTGGTGTTGTTGGTGATCGAGAAGAAGTTGATGCCGCCGGGCATCTGGCTGACCACGGGCTCGGAGTAGGGCTGGAAGGCACCCAGCGTCCACAGGCCGCTGCCGAGGCCCCCGCGCAGGGACCCCATGGCCCTGATGTCCAGAGCGCGGCTGACGGGCAGGTCGGAAATGGCGATCATGTCTGGGTCTCCCGGGTTGGAGGTTCGAGGATTCGTCGAACGAGGGCCGCACCCGCCAGCTTCGTGCTTTGGGTGCGGCCTCGCAAGTCTTCTCAGGGACGACGGCACGGGCTGTGCCGTGGCGGGCTTCAGAAGAAGATGCCGCCGTTGGTTTCGATCTTGGGCGACACGTTCACGGCCGGGGCGATGTTCGCGCCCACGTTCACGCCGAGGTTCAGCTGCACGGGTGCGTCGACCAGCACGGCGACGTTGCCGATGCCGAACTGTTCAGCGATCAGTGTCGCATCGCCGTTGACGTTGACGCCCTGGGTCAGTTGCGTCAGCGACGGGCCGGTACCGCCGTGAACGGCAGCCTGCTCTTCGTGGCTCATTTCGCGCGCCACTTCGAGGTCCTTGATCATCATGAGAGTGCTCCTGGAGTGTGTGCTTCGACGGGGCCCCGGCAGGGCTTTCGCCGTGCCGGGGCCGGCTTGTCTTAGAGGACGATGCCGCCGATGGCAACCTTGGTGATGTCGAGCTTGAACAGGTCGACGTCCACATCGCTGTTGAATGCCGTGTTCGAGGCGGCGTTGGTTTGCGTGGGGGCGTTGACGTTCAGGTTCGTGCTGCCGAAGCTCAGGCCGGGGGCGACCACTTGAGCCGCGCCGCCCGCCACGTTGTACTGGCCGATGGCTTGGTTGATGTCGCCGCCGCCGTGCACAGCGGTCATGGCCTTGGCGTCGAGTTCGATGGACAGGTCTTTGATCAGCATTTGGAATCTCCGGGTAGGTAGGGGGTGAGGGTGTGGGGCTTGGATCTGAGCAACTGTGTTGCTGCTCGAATCTTGAGTTGCGGCCTGCGCGTCGCGCGTTCAAACTGATTTCAGCGTTTCGCGGTGGCGGTGTTGAGCGCCCCCAGGGCTGGGCCAGCCCGGCCCGCCCCCCGGCGGGGGCAAGCAAAGTGGCGGAGCCACATTTGCTTGAGAGAGTGCGAAGGCCGCGCTCGCCGGGGATTCCGGTGGGCGCGGCCTCGCTTCGATCGACCAGCGGCACGGCCCGGGGGCCGTGTCGTGGCATCACCGGGGCTGCTTTCAGCCGACGATGCCGCCGATGGCAACCTTGGTCACGTCCAGGTCGAACTTGGTCAGGTCCACTTCGCTGTTGAACGCGGTGTTCGACGCCAGGTTGGTCTGCGTCGGCGCATTCACGTTCAGGTTCGTGCTGCCGAAGCTCAGGCCGGGGGCGACCACTTGAGCCGCGCCGCCCGCCACGTTGTACTGGCCGATGGCCTGGTTGACGTCGCCGCCACCGTGCACAGCGGTCATGGCCTTGGCATCGAGTTCGACAGACAGGTCTTTGACTTGCATTTCAATTCTCCAATTGGTGAAAGGGGCTGGGTTGGGGACTTGAGCACTGCTGCTCGATACTTGAGTTGCGCCCGGCCGTCCGACGGTTCAAAGAAATATGGTCGCCGGGCGCGGCGATCAACGGACCTCGATGCGGAAGCGTCCTTCGGACAGGGGCTGCGAGGCCACGCCGGAGAACGCCGCCCGGACTTCGTCCAGCGAGCCCACCGGAAGCGGCGTGAGGTCGGTGCCGACCACGGCCGGTGGCAGCTCGGCCATCACGTCGCGCGCGCTGGCGAAGCAGGCGACGGTCTCCGGCACGCCCAGGGTGTTGGCCACCAGCTCGAAGCGCATCTTGCCCGGGATCTCCTGTGCAGCGCCGGCCTTCACCAGAGCGCTCTTGTGGAAGCGATTGGGATAGAAGCGCAGGATGCGCCGGGCCTCGTCCTGCAGATAGCAGTAGACATGGGTGTCGCTGCTCGGCGCGACCAGCAGCCGGATCTGCTCGCCCGGCTCGAAGCGGTGCACGTCGTCGTCACTCGTCGCCGCGGTTGCCGGGCCGGCGGCGGCCCGCGCCGGATCGACGCGGCCGTCGGCAGCCAGGCGCAGGATCGCCAGGGTGCGCGCCGGCGTGGCACGGTCCGTGGCGGGTGGGGTCGGAGGCACCGGGCTCGGTGAGTCGGCCGCCAGCGGCATGTCCGCTGGCGTGGCGGTCGCGCGGGTCTGGATCGGGGCCGGCGCGATTGGCGCCGGTTGCACGGCGGGCGTCGAGTCGACCTCGGCTGAGGACAGCGCGGCGGCGGCCGGCGGCGGCGCGTCGGGCGTCCACAGCAGCGGCCACGACAGCACCGCACCGGTGATGAGCGCGGGCAAGGTCAAGGTTGCGGCGATCACGCGCTTGTTCACGGGCGGCCAGACACGGGCCGCGCGGCTCGGCCCGGTGGCCGGCGGCCCGCCGGCATCGCTGGCGGGCAGGCGCTGAACACCCTGCAGGACGGGGTTGATGACGGTTCGCGCGTCCGTCTGCGTCCCGAACGGGTGCGCGGTGGCATCGGACGGCTGGACCTTCGGCGCCGCCATGCAGGCGTCGATGGCGCGGGCGAACTCGCGCACGGTCTGGAAGCGCGCGGCCGGGTCTTTTTCCATTGCGCGCATGACCGCGCTCTCCAGGGCCGGCGACAGGCCGTCGACCGCGTCGCGCAGCGGCGGCGGTGCGTGCTGCAGCTGCGCCATCATCAGCGCGTGGTCGTTGTCGCCGTCGAAGGGCGCGCGCCCGGCCAGCAGCGTGTACAGCACGATGCCGAGCGAGTAGATGTCGGAGCGTGCATCGGCCTGGCCGCCGCGGATCTGCTCGGGCGACATCGCCTTGGCGGTGCCGGCCACCTGCCCGATGCGCGTCAGGTGCTCCTGGCTGTCGATGGCCCGGGCGATGCCGAAGTCCATCACCTTCACCTGGCCGTTGTCGGCCAGCATGATGTTGGCCGGCTTGATGTCGCGGTGCACGATGCCGCAGCCGTGCGCATGCTCGATGCCGTCGAGCACCCGGCGGAAGATGTTCAGCGCCCGTTCGACCGGCACCGGGCCGCCGGCCAGGACGAACTCGTCCAGCGCGACGCCGGCCACGAACTCCATCACCATCAACGGCTTGTCGCCCTCCTGCACGAAGGCATGCAGCGCCGCGACGTTGGGGTGGCTCAGCTTGGCCTGCAGCTGGGCCTCGTTGCTGAAGCGCTTGAGGAACAACGGGTCGGCGGCCAGTTCGTCGCGCAGGACCTTGATCGCCACGTCGCGCTTGAGCATCACGTCGACGCCCTTGAACACCTCGCCGACGCCGCCGGCGCCGAGCCGCTTGGTGATCAGGTAGGCGCCGACGCGGCTGCCGATCAGCGGGTGCGCTGCGGCCTCGGCTGGCGCCTTGTCGTCCGAGAAGGTGGGATCGAGCCGCGCCACGGGCAGCGGACGTCGCATGGTGCCACCCGTCGCACCATCGGCCAGCAACCGCGTCGTCCAGTTCGCTACGCTCATGGTGTCTCCTCAAGCAAAGGGGGGGCCGGGCCGCGGTGTCGCCGGTGCGCGGGCGGCAGGTTGGCAGTGGGTTGCGGCCGGCGGCCAGTCGGTTCAAGCGAACTTCGGGCGGCGAGAGCGCGGCCGGAGTACGTATAGTCAATCCGCACGGCCTGACTGGAGATATCGATGCCCGCCCTGCACATCCGCGACGCCACGCCCGACGACCTGGGCGCGGTCCTGGACATCTTCAACGACGTGATCGCCACGTCCACCGCGGTCTATTCGCTGCAGCCGACCACGCTGGCCGAGCGCAGCGCCTGGTTCGACGCCCGTCGCGCGGCGGGTTTCCCGGTGCTGGTGGCCGAGCAGGGCGGCGCGGTGTGCGGCTTCGCATCGTTCGGCGATTTCCGGGGCACCTGGCCGGGTTATCGCTACTCGGTGGAGCACTCGGTGCACGTGCGCGCCGACAGCCGCCGCCGCGGCGTTGGCCGCGGGTTGCTGCAATCGCTGTTGCCCAGGGCGCTGGCGATGGGCAAGCACGTGATGGTCGGCGGTGTCGATGCCGACAACGCCGCGTCGCTGCGCTTGCACGAGGCACTCGGCTTCGAGCGTGTGGCGCACTTCCGGGAGGTGGGGCGCAAGTTCGGCCGCTGGCTCGACCTGGTCTTCGTGCAGCGATGCCTCGACGGCGCCGGTGCCGCGCGCGACGACTGAACGCGTCGCGGCAATGCCGATCGCTCGCGCCGCGTGCGAGCCCCTGCCGGGCCTGCGCTGAAGTCTCCCCGGTGTGTGCCGTCAGGCGTCGGGCGGTCGGGGTCGCTCGGTCACGCCCAGGGGCGCCTGCGGCAAGGGCGGCGTCGGGCGCTGGCCGAACGCCTTGTGCAGCAGATGGGGCGCCAGCAACTTCAGCGGCATGCGATTGCGGTGGTAGCGCGCCAGCACCAGGGCGTCGGCCAGGCGCACCGGCCAGCCCGCCTCGCGATCGGGTTCCACCGGCATCAGCACGCGCGTCATGACAGGCAGCAGCCACCAGCGGTGCCAGGTGCCGGGGCCGGCCTGACGCACCTGATTCAGCGTCTGCGCCGGGATCGGGGTGTTGAACCAGGTCACCAGAAGGTGTGCGGCCAGCGCTAGCGGCTCCGACAGGCCGAGTTCCGCGGCGCGCTCGCCCAGTGACGGCCAGAACCTCGCGTCCGCGTCCGCGAAATGTCGGGCGAGTTCGTCGAGGTCGACCAGGTCGCGGATGCGGTCGCGCAGTTCGGAGTCGCAGAAGAGATGGGCAGCGGCATGCAGGAACTGATCGACCGGGTCGAAGACTGACCAGCCCGGCAGCCGGGACGGCCGGATGCGCCCGAGCAGCCGGGCTGCGTCGACATGGATCTTCGCCACCGGCGGCAGCACGTTGTGGTGCAGGTCGAGCTCGATGCGATGCACCGGGTGCCGCATCGGGGGTACCTCGTGACTCCATTCGCGGTAGTAACGCTGGTCGTGCGCGTCGAGTTCCACCTCCTGCCAGCCGGCTTGTCTCAGGCGATCCTGGGCGACGGCGATGTGCTCGCGCGGCACCAGGATGTCCACGTCGGCCGGCATGCGCCCCCGCGCGATCGACAGGTCCTGCCCGATGTAAGCCGCGCCCTTGAGCAGGACGATCGGGTGGTGGCAGTCCGCGAGCGCCGCGCCGACCCGCTCGAGGGCCCAGCGCATGGCCGTCACGCGCCAGCGCGACAGTTGCAGCTCGGCCACCAGATGCCGGCGGGCGGGCGCCGGCACGGCGTCCAGCAAGGCCTGTGCTTGCAGCCCCGCAGCCAGCCGCGAGAGCAGTCGCAACCGCCGGCTCAAGCGCACGATGCGCTGCCAATCCTCGATCGTCCAGTCGAGCGCACGCCCGGGCTCGCGGATGGCGGCGAGAAACCGCAGCGGCTCAGGCACTGTCATGGGTGTGCCGGTCGATCGAATCGGCCTCGGCCTCGGCGTCGGCCGGCCCGCTGCGCCGGCGGACCCGCCCGTCGGTCCACAGATCATTCAATGCGGCCACCGCCTCGTCCAGCCGACTGTAGGTCAGCTGCCAGGCCGGACAGCGGCGGACGAGCTGCACCACGGCGTCGAAGCCGACTTCGGCCAGTACCGAGTAGTTGAAGGAGTTGAACGCGAGCAGCGCAAACACCCGGTCCGGCGACAGCGGCTGCAGCACCGTGGCGCTGCCCTCGCTCCATTGGGGCAGCACGACCGCGCCCGGCGAGGCCGGCTGGTGCCGCCGCGCAACCGACACTGCATCGGCACTCAGATGCACGACGGTGCCCTTGCGCGTGTTCGGGAACTCCGGCCCCAGATGCGCCTGCGGCGCGAATCGGCGGATGACCGCGATCGACTCGTTCTTCAGCGCCACCGGCTTCAGGACGGCGCGAAACTCCTGACGAAGCGGATCCCAGGCGCCGAATTCGTCGGACAGCAGCCGCCAACCGCTGCTCGCCAGTGCGGCCGTCAATGTGCTCTTGCCTGATCCGGGCAGCGCGGGCAGCAGCAGCGTCAGGCCGTCGCGCTCCACCGCCCCGGCATGGAACAACAGCAGGTCGTTCATCCGCCTGCCGAAGACCCAGTTGGTGCCCCACTCGAGCAATGGCAGCGGTGCAGACGCGGGAAACGGATCGAACGGTCGGCTGCCGTCGCACGAGAAGGTGACCTGCGGGCGCAGCCAGCGGCGAATCCCGCCTTGCCGGCCGATGCGCACGTGGATGTCGGCCCAGGGCGCCTGCGTGACCAGCGGAAAGTGCCGATAGACGCTCTGCACCTGCGCAGCGAGCGCGGGTGAGTCCGACTGCAATCGCAGGATGGCGGCGCCGAAGTCCAGCCAGAGGCCGGCATCGCTCAGTGCGGTCCGGATCGTGGACAGGTCGGTCTGGACCAGACTTTGGGGCGAATCGCTTGAAGGCGCCAACGGCGCGGCCTCCCCGGCTATCGCCGGATTCTAGTCAGGCGACCTCGACGACCAGACCGTTGGCGAGCAGTTCAGACCAGACATCGTGCATGCGTTCGCGCACGATCTCGAGCGGCGTCTCGCTGTCGCTTGCCAGGATGCGGTGCACCGCATCGGCGTCCTGCGGGCCTTCGGCCAGCACTTCCAGTACTGCCGCGGCTTCAGTGTTGAGTTGCAGCGATTCGCCCGACCGGGCGCAATAGGCGGCCCAGCTGTCACCGAAAGGCTCGATCCGCAGCCCGGCGCTGCAGACGAACCGCATCAGCTCTGCACGCCGGCCGCGAACGAGTTCCAGCAGGAGTCGGCCACCGCGGAGCCGCTGCCGGTGCTGCCGGCGCCGGTCAGGTTGCCGTTGGCGTCGACGCGCAGGGAGACCCAGTGATTGACTTGAACAAGCTTGTACTCAGGAGGGCCGCTCGGGATGTCATAAACCACATTCCCGACCAGCGAGTTCGTCATGCGGTCGAATCGCTGAAAGCCATTGCTCGGGAGCCAAACCGAATTGCCTTGAACCCTGAATCTGACCAGGCCGGAGCCCTTGATCCAGAGTCCAGCGCCGTACTTGACGTCGCCGTTCTTCACCCAGCCCCACAACCGATCACGGAACCACAGGTCATCCGAGCTGGACGTGTACTTGGTCACCGGGTGGTTGTTCTGTCGCTTGAGGCTGTTGTTGATCGACGTGGCCGCCATCGCGCCGCCGTTGTACAGCGTCAGCACGGCCGGCACGGCGAATGAACCTCGAATGAGCTTGCGGCGCGCGCTGCCCTTGGCATTCAGGCCGGTCGACTCGTTGCTCACGACATTTCCTTGCGTAGATCCGTTGTTGAACGACTGTCGGTACAGCAGGGACGCGGGGTCCGAACGACAGCAGTTGCATTTTGCGACGGATCGGCTGCCAACACGCTGCGTGCACCCCCCTAGTTCGGCCGACAACACCCTGATTGAGGGGGTCGTTTTGTAACCGGGGCGCTCGCCGCGATACTGCCCGCGTGCAGCACTTCGATGCCCACACCACGCGCGACCGGCTGGCGTTTCCGGCGTTGATCGATGCCCTGCGCAACATGTTCGTCGCCGGCTGCGAGGTGCCGCAGCGCCACAGCCATCGCATCGCCGATGCCCACCATCCCGGCACCATCGCCGGCACCGTGCTGTTGATGCCGGCCTGGCAACCGGGCCGCCGGCTTGGCATCAAGACGGTGACCATCTTTCCGGGCAATGGCGTGCTCGGCAAGCCTGGGCTGCATTCGATCTACACCTTGTACGACGCGGCCACCGGCGAGCCGCTGGCCCAGATGGACGGTGACCAGATCACGTCGCGCCGCACGGCGGCGGCGTCGGCGCTGGCGGCGTCGTACCTGGCGCGCGGCGATGCGTCGCGATTGCTCGTCGTCGGCGCTGGCCGGGTGGCGGCGCTGGCGGCCGAGGCCCACGCCGCGGTACGGCCGATCCGCCGCGTGCAGGTGTGGAACCGCACGCCTGCCTCGGCCCGCACGCTGGCCGATCGCCTGGTCGAGAAGGGCTTCGCCGCGGAGGCGGTGACCGACCTGCGTGCCGCCGCGGGTGAAGCCGACGTGATCAGCTGCGCCACGCTGTCGTCGCTGCCGCTGGTACAGGGCGCGTGGCTGCAGCCGGGCACGCATGTCGACCTGATCGGCAGTTTCGCGCCCGACATGCGCGAGGCCGACGCTGCCTGCTTTGCGCGCAGCCGCGTCTATGTCGACACTCGCGAGGCACTGGCCAAGTCGGGCGACGTGCTGCAGGCGATCGCCGAGGGCGCCTTTTCCAGCGAACGGCTGCAGGGCACGCTGGCCGACCTGTGCCGCGGCGAACGGCGTGGGCGCGACAGCGAGCACGAGATCACGCTGTTCAAGTCGGTGGGCAGCGCGCTGGAAGACCTGGCCGCCGCGCAGCTGGTCGTCGACGACGATGACTGAAGCAGCGAACCCGGCGCTCTCGCCGTCGGCACCGCGGGTCGACACGCCGCGCCTGTGTCTGCGCGGCTTTCGCCCCGACGACCTCGACGCCTATGCGGCGATGTGCGCCGACGCCGAGGTGATGCGCCACATCGGCGCCGGCGGCCCGGTCGGGCGCGACAACGCGTGGCGGCAGATGGCCATCTTCATCGGCTCGTGGGCGCTGCTCGGCTACGGCATGTGGGCGATCGAGGAGCGGGCCAGCGGCCGCCTGGTCGGTCGAGCCGGTTTCCTGCATCCGCCGGACTGGCCCGACTGCGAGCTCGGCTGGCTGCTCGGGCGCGAGTTCTGGGGCCGCGGTTACGCGCTCGAGGCCGCCGGCGCGGCGCGCGACCACGGCCGGCGTGCGCTCGGTGTCGGCCGCTTGATCAGCCTGATCCGGCCCGCCAACGAACGCTCGCTGCGCCTGGCCGAGCGGCTCGGCGCTGTGCCGGGCGGGCGCATCGACTTCCTCGGCGGCGACACCTGGGTGTACGTTCACCCCGGCCGCTGATCGCGTCAGCGCGGCAGCGGCGGCAGCGCGGCGACACCGTTGTTCGGTTCGGCCGGGATGTGCGCCACGTTGAGCACCATCGACACCAGCGCGAAGTAGCCGATCAGCGCGGTCAGGTCGATGCAGCCCTGTTCGCCGAAGCGTGCGCGCACGGCGGCATAGGTGGCATCGCACACGCCATGATGGGCGGCGAGTTCGGTCGCGAAATCGTAGACGAGCTGTTCGTCGGCGTTCAGCGTGTCGGGTCGCCGGCCGTCGCGCACCGCGTCGATCGCCGCCGGCGCGGTGCCGGCCTTCAGCGCCAGCGGCACGTGCACCGCCCATTCGAACTGCTGGGTCCACTGCCGCGCGACGAGCAGCGTCGCGAACTCCGACACATGGGCCGGCAGCACGCTGTCGAAGCGCAGGTATTCGCCCACCTTCTGCAGCCGGTCCATCAGCTCGGGGCTGCGCAGCAGCGCGATGAACGGCCCCTTCACGCCCTTGCGCGGGCCGGCGATCAGCGCGGCCGCCGCCGCGCGCTGCGCGTCGTTCATCTGTTCGCTGGCCAGCGGCGGCATCCGCATGGCGGCGTGCGGGGCGGCATCGGCGGTCATCGTCGGCTCCTCATGGACAGGCCTCACACGGTAGCCGGCGCGCTGGGTGACGGCAAGCGCCACAACGCGGCCGAACTGGCCAGCAGCACCAGCGCGGCCAGCACGCTCGGCCCCACGATGGTGGCGCCGGTGGCGCTGCCGCGGATGGTCAGGGGTCCGATCAACTGGCCGATCGCGAAGGCCGCGGTCATGGCCGCGATCAGCCGCGGCGCGGCGGCGCCCGCGCTGGCGCGTGCGTGCTGCAGGCCGGCCATGGTGGCAACCATGAAGGTACCGCCGATGCACAACGCGCTCAGCAGCGTACTGGCCAGGCTGGGCGCAAGCGCCGGCGCAAGCACGCCGACGGCCATCACCAGCTGGCTGCCGGCCCACAGCCGATGCGGCGCGACCTGACCCGCCCATCGCGTGGACAGCCAGGTCGACAGCGCCGCCGCCGCACCGAAGGCGGGCCAGACCCAACCGAACACCGCGGCATTGTCGATCAGCTGCCGCGCGAACGCCGGCAGGAACGTCGCTGGCACGATGTAGCCGTAGCCGAACGCGCCGTAGCACAGGATGAGCCGCCATTGCAGTCCGGCCCCGCGATCGGCTGCGGCGGTCGCCTGCGGACCCGACGACGTCGTGCCGGCCGGCTGCAACGCCGGCCAGCCGATGGCGCACACGATGGCCGCGATGACGCCCAGCGCGATCCAGGCCCGGTCCGACGCGACCTGCCACACGCCGGCAGCCAGGCCGACCATGCCGGCCAGCACGATGCCGACGCCGACGCCGGCGAACACCACGCCGGCCAGCGCGTCGCGCTGCAATCGAGCCAGCGCCGCCAGCGCCCACGCTGCAATGCCCACCAGCACGAACGCGCTGGCCACGCCAGCGCCGAAGCGCAGCAGCAGCCAGGCGCTGAACGAGTGCGTGACGCCGGTCGCCACAGTGAGCACGGCCACGCCGGCCAGGCCCCAGCGCGCGGCCCGATGGGGCGCGGGCGTGAGCGCGGCGCTGACCAGCGCGCCGACCAGGTAGCCCAGGTAGTTGGCGCTGGCGAGCCAGCCGCCTTCGGTGAGCGTGAGGCCCAGTTGCTGCTGCATCAGCGGCAGCAGCGGCGTGAAGGCGAAGCGGCCGATGCCCATCGCCGCCGCCAGCCCGAGCAGGCCGATCGCGGCAATCCGCCAGGCGGCCGGCGGGGACATCGACGCTCTCATGCGCGCCATCGTAGGCCAGCGGCCGCCACGGATCCGGCTTTGCCGGTCCGTGGGCGGCGCCCCCTGGGGGGAGGCGCCGAAGGCGCTCCGGGGGGATCACATCAAGCGCTTGCGCAACTCCTCGGCCCACAGCACCACGCTGGCCAGCGCGACGATCGGCAGCAGCGTGGCCAGCGGCAGCGGCACGGTGTGGAACATCGCGTTCAGCGGCGGCGCATACAGCACCGCGGCCTGCAGCGCCACGCTCGCCGCCAGGCCGCCGAGCAGCCAGCGGTTGCGCAGCACGCCCAGTCGCAGTGCCGAGCGGGTGGCCGACTGGCAGTTGAGCACGTTGAACCACTGGCACACCGCAAGCAGCGTGAAGACCTCGGTGCGCACCTGCTCGATCGCCACGCCACGGGCCAGGCGCCAGGCGAACCAGCCGAAGCACACGGCAACCGCGCACGAGGCCATCAGCGCGATGCGCCAGCGCATCGTGCGGTCGAGCAGCGCATCGTCGCGCGGCACCGGCGGGCGCCGCATCTCGTCGCCCTCGGGCGGGTCCATCACCAGGTTGATCGTCAACGTGCCCTCGGTGACGATGTTGATCCACAGGATCTGCACCGCGGCCAGCGGCAACGGCAGACCGGCCAGCAGCGCGAGCAGCAGCAGCACGACTTCGTCGAGCGAGGTGGCGAAGAGGTACAGGATCACCTTCTTCAGGTTGGCGTAGACCACGCGGCCCTGCTCGACCGCACCGACCAGCGTGGCGAAGTTGTCGTCGGTGATCACGATGCGCGCCGCGCTCTTGGCCACGTCGGTCCCGGTGATGCCCATCGCCACGCCCACGTCGGCGCGCGCCAGCGCGGGCGCATCGTTGACGCCGTCGCCGGTCATCGCCACCACGTCGCCGCGGGCTTGCAACGCCTCGACGATGCGCAGCTTCTGCGCCGGCTGCACGCGTGCGAAGACCGCGATGTGGTCCAGCCGGTCGAGCAGCTCGGCCTCGCCCAGGCGCGCGAGCTCGACGCCGTCGATCGCCGCGTCGTGCTCGCCTGCGATGCCGAGCTGCCGCGCGATGGCCAGGCCGGTGAGCCGGTGGTCGCCGGTCACCATCACCGGCCGGATGCCGGCGGCGCGGCAGTCGGTCACCGCACGCTTCACCTCGTCGCGCGGCGGGTCGATCTGCCCGACCAGGCCGAGCAGCCGCGTGCGACCGCCGAGCGATGCGACGTCATCACCGCCGTGCCAGGTCGCGTCGTCGGTGGCTGCGACCGCCAGCACGCGCAGCGCCTGCTGCGCCATCGCCTCGGCCGCCGCCCGCGTGGCGTCGCGCAGCGCCGGCTGCGCGGCGCACAGCGGCAGCACCGCCTCGGGCGCGCCTTTCAGCAGCACGCGGCCCGGCGCGCCGGCGCCACCGTGGCGCGTGATCATCAAGCGCAGGTCGGAGTCGAACGGCAGCTCGGCCTCGCGCGGCGCGGCTTCGCGCAGCGCGGCCACGTCGAGCCCGGCCTTGGCGGCGGCCACCAGCAGCGCGCCCTCGGTCGGGTCGCCCTGCACCGACCAGCCGGCCCGTTCGGCGCTCGGCGCCAGCAGCAGCGCGTCGTTGCACAGCGCGGCCGCCTGCAGCAGCGCGCGGGCCGCCGCGTCGTCGCCGAGGGTGGCGCCGTCGTGGCGCAGTTCACCCTGCGGGGCATAGCCGGAGCCGGTGATCTCGATCCGGCGGTCATCGGGCAACCACAGCGCGGCCACCGTCATCTCGTTGCGCGTCAGCGTGCCGGTCTTGTCGGTGCAGATCACCGTGGTCGAGCCGAGCGTCTCCACCGCCGACAGGCGGCGGATGATCGCACCGCGCGCGGCCATGCGCTGCATGCCGACGGCCAGCGCGATCGTCATCGCCACCGGCAGGCCTTCGGGCACCATCGACACCATCTGGCTGATCGCCACCATCAGCACCTCGGCCAGCGGCAGCTCGCGCGCGAGTCCGAGCAGCACCACCGCGACGAACAGCGCCAGTGCCACGCCGAGCAGCCAGCGGCCGAAGCGATCGATCCGGCGCTGCAGCGGGGTCGGCGGTTCCACCGCCTGCGCCGTCAGCCGCGCGATCTGGCCGACCTCGGTGTGCACGCCGGTGGCCACCACCACGGCGCGGGCGCGGCCGGCGGTGACGTAAGTGCCCGAGAACACCATGTTGTGCCGGTCGGCCAGCGCGGCGGCCTCGTGCAGCGTACGCGTGGTCTTCGCCACCGGCACCGACTCGCCAGTGAGCGCGGCCTCGGCCACCTGCAACGCGCTGGCCTCGACGAGGCGCGCATCGGCAGCCACCGCGTCGCCGGCAGCCAGCAGCAGCACATCGCCCGGCACCAGTTCGTGCGCGGGCACGCGCTGCTCGCGGGCGTCGCGCTGCACGCGCACCTGCAGCGCCGACAGCCGCTGCAGCGCCGTCATCGAGCGCTCGGCGCGGCCTTCCTGCACCATGCCGACGATCGCGTTGACGATCACGACGACCAGGATCACCACGGCATCGGCCAGATGGCCGAGCGCCACCGCGAGCACCGCGGCGACGCACAGGATCAGCACCAGCGGGCTGGCGAACTGGCGCAGCAGCAGGCGCAGGGCCGACGGCCGCGGCGGTTGCGGCAGCGCATTGGGGCCGTGCTCGGCCTGCCGCGCGCGGCAGGCCGCCCCGCTCAGGCCGGCGGCAGCGTCGCTGTCCAGCCGCTGCAGCGCGGGCTCGATCTCGAGCGCATGCCAGGAAACGTCAGACCACGGCATGGCCGCAGTATCGCGGCCCGCCGCCGCCCGCCGACGCGCCGGGTGACGCCGCGTTGATGCGGGTCAGCGCCGCATCCAGCCGCCACCGTGCAGGTGCCAGCGGCCGCCCATCGGCTGCCAGCGATGCGGCCGCCACTGATAGCCGGGCCGCGGCTGGTCCCAGCGGCCGGGTACCCAGTGGTGGCGTCCGCTGCGCCAGCCCCAGTAGCCGCCGAGCCAGACCGCGCCGATGAACGGTGCCACCGGCACCACCTCAGCATAGGGCGCCGGCGGCGCGCCGTCGGCCACTGCGAGCGGCTGCTCGCCGGCGGCGCCGTAGCTCTGAGACGGGTAGTACGGCGCCACCACGCAGGCCGACAGGCCGAGCAGCGCCAGCGCCGACAGCGCCATGCGGATGCGGGTCATCGAGATCCCCTGTGCGCCATCTGGATGATGTCGCTCGCCGGTTAACCACCGGCCGCGACGCTGCGATGACAACGGCAACGTAGCTTTACACAACGCGGCTGCCGGGAGGAATCATCAGGTCGCGCAGCAGCGAATGGTCGAACACGTCGTCGAGCGGGCGCACACCGGTGTGCATCACCGTCTGCATCGACTGCAGCCAGGTCTTGATGCCGTCGCTCTGGCTCGAGTCGATGTTCGCCCGTGCCTGGTTCAAGGCCTCGGTGGCACCCTCGACCGCCGCGTCGTAGAGATCACGAGCCGATTTGATGGCCAGCGCCGAATCGAAGCGCATCAGCTCGACCTGCAAGGCCATCAGGTCGGAATACTCGGTGGCTTGCTGCAGCCGTTGCTGCAGTTCCTCGAAGCGTTTGAGCGCCAGGTGCGTCATGTCCCACTGAACCTTGCGCACGGCCTCGAGCCCGCGCAGGCAGGTCGTCGCCGACTGCAGCGACAACTCGAGCTGGTCGCGTGTGAGGCCGACCCAGCCTTCGGGCGCCGGTATGCCGGGCAACGCCGCAGCGGTTGCTGCGGGTTCGCGCCTGCCGGCCTTGATGGTGCGGCCGCTGGTCTTCCGTCGTTGAGTGGCCATGGCTGTCTCCGGGCGGCGTTCCAACACCGAAAGGTGCTGGCAGCGCTGCGTCGATGAAGACTAGTCCCGACCTGGTGCGGCATCAATGCGTTTTCTCAGTGCCGCGTCGTTCGATGCACGCGGCGATTGACTCGGCGCAACGAAGCCCGCCCCGGCAAGCGCGACGATGCCACGCATGGCAGCACGCGAATCCGGGCCGGGCGAATCGCTGGACGCAGCGCCGGCGCCACAGGCGGACAGTTATCCGGCGCTCGACGTGCCGCTGAAGTCGGCGCTGGCGCGGGCCACGCACGGCATCTCGCCGGCGGCCGTGTCGGCGGCGATGCTCGACTGGTGGTCACACCTGCTGGCGTCGCCCGGCAAGCAGGTCGCGCTGGCCGAGAGCGCGGTGCAGAAGACGCTGCGCTGGGGGTTGTTCGTGCAACAGGCCGCGCTGGGCGATTGTTCGCCCTGCGTGACGCCGGCGCCGCACGACAAACGCTTCGCACGCCCGCAGTGGCAGCAATGGCCCTACCGCGAGTGGTCGCAGGCCTTCCTGCTGTGGGAGCAGTGGTGGCACGAGGCCGGCACCGGCGTGCGCGGCGTGACCCACCACCACGAGGAGGTGGCGTCCTACGTGCTGCGCCAGGCGGTCGACATCAGCTCGCCGTCGAACTACGTGACCAGCAACCCCGAGGTGCTGCAGGAGACGCTCGCCAGCGGCGGGCAGAACCTGCTGCGCGGCGCCGCCAATTGGTGGCGCGATGCGATGGCAGTGGCCACCGACGGCCGGCCCAAGGACGCCGAGCAGTTCGCGCCCGGCCGGGCGGTGGCGACCACGCCGGGCAAGGTGGTGTTCCGCAACCGGCTGATCGAGCTGATCCAGTACGCACCGGCGCACCGGCAGGTCCATCCCGAGCCGGTGCTGGTCGTGCCGTCGTGGATCATGAAGTACTACATCCTCGACCTGTCGCCGCACAACTCGATGGTGAAATACCTCGTCGAGCGCGGTCACACGGTGTTCATGATGTCGTGGCGCAACCCGGGCGCCGAGCAACGCGACCTGGCGATGGAGGACTACGTGCAACTCGGCGTGTTCGCCGCGCTGGCGGCAGTGCGCCGGATCCTGCCGCGTGCGCCGGTGCACGCGATGGGCTACTGCCTGGGCGGCACGTTGCTGGCGATCGCCGCCGCCGCGCTGGCGCGCGACGGCCGCTCGCCGCTGAAGACGGTGTCGCTGCTGGCCGCACAGATCGACTTCGAGGATCCCGGCGAGCTGGGCCTGTTCATCGACGAGAGCCAGATCGCCTTCCTCGACGACGTGATGGCCGAGCGCGGTTACCTCGACGGCCGGCAGATGGCCGGCGCCTTCGCGCTGATCAACTCGAAGGACCTGGTGTGGTCGAAGCTCGTGCGCGAGTACCTGATGGGCGCGCAGACGCCGCTGACCGACCTGCGGGCCTGGAACGCCGACGCCACCCGCATGCCCGCGCGCATGCACGGCGAATACCTGCGGCGCCTGTACCTGCACAACGATCTGGCCGAGGGGCGTTTCCCGGTCGGCGAGCACCCGGTGGCCGTGCGCGACATCGCGCAGCCGATGTACGTGGTGGCGACCGAACGCGACCACGTGTCGCCGTGGCGCTCGGTCTACAAGATGCACCTGCTCACCGATGGGGCCTTGCGCTTCGTGCTCACCTCCGGCGGCCACAATGTGGGCATCGTCAACCCGCCGTCCGGTCCCGGCGCCAGTGCGCAGGCCACGTTTCGCGCCGCCGACCGACGCGCCCATGCCGGCTACCGCGATCCCGAAGCCTGGTTCGACAGCACGACGCCGCAGCGCGGATCGTGGTGGACCGACTGGGCCGACTGGCTGGCCGCGCGTTCGGGCCGCAAGGTCCACGCGCCGGCGTTCGGCGGCACCGGCGCACGCCGGCTCGAGCCCCTGGATGACGCGCCCGGACGCTACGTGCACGAGAGCTGACCGCGTCGCCGCGGGCGGATGCAATCGCCATGAGTGACGCCGACATCCTGGCGGCGGCGACCGAGCGAGTGCGTGCGCTGTTGCGGCAGTTCGAGGCCGCGGGCGCGCAGCCGCAGCTGATCGAGACACACATCTCCTGGGTCTTGCTCGCCGGCGAGTGGGCCTACAAGCTGAAGAAGCCGGTGCGCTTCGGCTTTCTCGATTTCACGACGCTGCAGGCGCGGCATCACTACTGCACCGAGGAGCTGCGGCTGAATCGCCGGCTTGCCGACGGGCTGTACATCGGCGTCGAGCCTGTCGTCGATGCCGGCGGCTCGGCGCGCCTGGGCGGCGACGGACCCGTGGTCGACTACGCCGTCAAGCTGCAGCGCTTTCCGGCCGACGCGCTGGCCAGTGTGCAACTGGAACAAGGCCGCCTGGCTGTCGACGATCTGGCCGCCTTCGCCCGGCGCCTGGCGACTTTCCATCGCCAGGCGGCCGTGGCTGCGCCGACATCGCCGTACGCCACGCCTGCGCGCATCACCGCCGACGCGCTGCAGCCGTTTGCCGCGCTGCCGGACGGTGCGGCGGCCGCACAGGGCGCCGACCTCGCGCGCTGGCTCGAGGCGCAGGCCCCGCAGCTGACGCCGCTGTGGCAGGCACGGCGCGACGATGGTTTCGTGCGTGAAGGCCATGGCGACTTGCATCTGGACAACGTGCTGCGCTGGCACGATGCGCTCACCGCGTTCGATTGCATCGAGTTCGACGAGGGCTTGCGCTTCATCGACGTGCTCAACGACGTGGCCTTCCTGGTGATGGACCTGCACGCCCACCGTCGACCCGACCTGGCCGTCGTGTTCCTCAACGCCTACCTCGAAGACAGCGGCGACTATGCCGGGCTGCCCGTGCTGCGCTTCTACATGGTCTACCGCGCCGGCGTGCGCGCGCTGGTGGCGTCGCTGCGCGAGCAGCAGGGCGTGCGGCCGGCTGCGGCGCTGCGCGGCAGCAGCTATCTCGGCCTGGCCCTGCGCATCACGCGGCAGTCCGACCCGCGCCTGCTGATCACCCACGGGCTGCCCGGCTCGGGCAAGAGCTACGTGTCGGAGCGGCTGGCAGCCTGCAGCGGCGCAGTGCGCGTGCGCTCCGACGTCGAGCGGCGGCGGCTGCTCGGCGGCGGACGCTATCGCGCGGTCGACACCGAGCAGGTCTACGCTCGGTTGGTCGACGCGGCGCGCGCGGTGCTCGCGGCCGGGTTCCCGGCGATCGTCGACGCGGCCTTCCTGCGGCGTGCGCAGCGCGACGCACTGCGCGCGCTCGCGGCCGAGCAGGGCGCGGCGTTCGCCATCCTCGACTGCCAGGCCGACGAGGCGCTTCTGCGCGAGCGGCTGCGTGCGCGCAAGGCCGCCGGCGTCGACCCGTCGGAGGCCGACGAGGCGGTGCTCGACCTGCTGCGCGCCAGCGAGGAGCCGTTGCAGTCGGACGAGCAGGCCTGCGCGATCCGGGTCGAGGCGCGCGAGCCGTGGTCGGCGGGTGCACTGGCGGCCGCGTGGCTACGCGTCGAGCGCCGACCCGGTGCGGGCTGAATAATCCCCTTCGTCGACTGGCGCCTTGCGCCGATACCCGGACCCTGCCGTGAGCATCCGCAACCTCGAACATCTCTTCCAACCCGGCTCGATCGCCGTCATCGGCGCCTCCGACCGCGAGCGCAGCCTCGGCAGCCTGGTGATGGGCAACCTGTTGCGTGCGGGTTTCGCCGGGCCGGTGTGGCCGGTCAACCCGCGGCACGATCAGGTGGCGGGCCTGAAGGCCTGGCCCGACGTGGCGGCGTTGCCCGAGGTGCCCGACCTCGCCGTGCTGTGCACCCCGGCCGCCACGGTGCCCGAGCTAATCGGGGCGCTCGGGCGCAAGGGCACGCGCGCCGCGATCGTGCTGACGGCCGGCCTGTCGGTGAAGGGCACCGACGGGCGCACGCTGCAGCAGACCATGCTCGACGCCGCGCGGCCGCATCTGCTGCGCATCCTCGGCCCCAACTGCCTGGGCCTGCTGGTGCCCGGCTTGAAGCTCAACGCCAGCTTCGCGCAGGCGCAGGCGCTGCCGGGGCGGCTGGCCTTCGTGTCGCAGTCGGGCGCACTGGCCACCGCGCTGCTCGACTGGGCCAACTCGCGTTCGATCGGCTTCTCGCACTTCGTCACGCTCGGCGACAGCGCCGACGTCGACATCGGTGACGTGATCGACTACCTGGCCAGCGACCCCGGCACGTCGGCAGTGCTGATGTACCTGGAGGCCGTGCGCCACGCGCGCAAGTTCATGTCGGCGGCGCGCGCGGCGGCGCGCAACAAGCCGCTCATCGTCGTCAAGGCCGGTCGGGCGCCCGAAGGGGCCAAGGCCGCCGCGTCGCACACCGGCGCGCTGGCCGGGTCGGATGCGGTGTACGACGCGGCGTTCCGCCGCGCCGGCATGCTGCGCGTCGACACGCTGGCCGATCTGTTCGATGCCGCCGAGACGGTGGCGCGCGCGCGGCCCTTGCGCGGCGAGCGGCTGGCCATCGTTACCAACGGCGGCGGCGCCGGCGTGCTGGCGGCCGATGCGATGTCGCGCTTCGGCGGCACGCTGGCACGCCTGGGCGACGCCACGCTGGCTGCACTCGACGCACACCTGCCGGCGACCTGGTCGCGCGCCAATCCGGTGGACCTGATCGGTGATGCACCGATCGAGCGTTACGTCGCCGCGCTGCGTGTGCTGCTGCGTGCCGACGAGGTGGACGCGGTGCTCTTCATGCATGCACCCACCGCGGTGGTGCCGAGCCTGGACATCGCGCAGGCCTGCCTGCCGCTGATGCGCGAGGCGGCCAAGCCGGTGCTCAGCTGCTGGCTCGGCGCGGCGGTCGTGCAGCAGGCCATGCAGGCCTGCGCGTCGGCCGGCATTCCGGTGTACGCAACGCCCGAGCGCGCGGTCGAGGCCTTCGTGCGCCGCGTGCAGTACTGGCGCAACCAGGCCGCGCTGATGCAGACCCCGCAGGAGGTGGCGCCGTCGGCCGCGCCCGACCATGCCCGCGCGCGCCAGGTCATCGATGAGGCGATCGCGCAGCGCCGCACGCTGCTCGACGAGGTGCAGGCCAAGGCGCTGCTCGAGGCGTATGCGATTCCGGTGGTGCACACACGCACGGTGCGCGATGCCGACGAGGCCGCTGCCGCGGCGGCGCAGATCGGCTACCCGGTGGTGCTGAAGATCCTGTCGCCGCAGATCTCGCACAAGAGCGACGTCGGCGGTGTCGCCCTGGGTCTGGCCAACGAGGCCGAGCTGCGCGGCGCGGCGGCGGCCATCCTGCGCCGCGCGGCCGAGTTGCGGCCCGACGCGCTGCAGCAGGGTTTCACGGTGCAGGCGATGGTGAGCCGGCCGCGTGCACACGAGCTGATCGTCGGCGTGGCCACCGACCCGGTGTTCGGCCCGGTCATCATGTTCGGCCAGGGCGGCACGGCGGTCGAGGTGCTGAACGACAACGCTACCGCGCTGCCGCCGCTGAACAGCGTGCTGGCGCGCGACCTGATCTCGCGCACCCGCGTGGCGCAGCTGTTGGCCGGTTATCGCGACCGCGCGGCGGTGGACCTCGAGGCGCTCACCACCTGCCTGATCCAGGTATCGCAGATGGTGTGCGAGCTGCCCGAGCTGGAAGAGCTCGACATCAACCCGCTGCTGGCCGACGAGCGCGGCGTGCTCGCGCTCGACGCGCGCGTGAAGCTGCGCGCGAGCGTGGTGGTCGGCAAGGCGAGCGACCGGCTGGCGATCCTGCCGTACCCGGCGCTGCTGGAGGAGACCGTGCGGCTGCGCGACGATCGCACGGTGCTGCTGCGGCCGATCCGGCCCGAGGACGAGCCCTTGCTCCACGCGTTCTACGAGCACGCGTCGCCGGCCGACATGCGGCTGCGCTTCTTTATGTCGCGGCGCGAGGTGCCGCACAGCGAGCTGGCGCGCTACAGCCAGATCGACTACGACCGCGAGATGACATTCGTCGCCCTGGCATCGGGCAACGGCGATGACGGCCTGCTCGGCGAGGCGCGTGCGGTGTGCGACCCCGACAACCAGCGCGCCGAGTTCGCGATCCAGGTCGCCACGACGATGCAGCGCCAGGGGCTCGGCCGCGCGCTGATGGACAAGCTGCTGCGCCACCTGCGCAGCCGTGGCGTGCGCGAGGTGTGGGGCGAGACGCTGCTGGAGAACCACGGCATGGTGGCACTGGCGCGTACGAGTGGGTTCTCGGTCGAGCCCGGGCTCGAGGGTGGGGTCCATGCGCTGAAGCGTTCGCTCGACTGAGGGCGTCGCGGCGGTCGAGATCTGCGCCGATCGGCGGCGTGTCTTCGCTGTGCTCACCCGCAGCGCGCTCGCGCAGCGGGTTGATTCCAGGTAGGCTTGTCCTCCCACGAACCGATGCCGCGTGGCGGAGGGTACGCGATGAGAAGGCGCAGACTGTTCGGAGCCGGGCTCGCGCTGATCACCTGCCCCCATGTCGGCCCGGCACAGCCCGTGGCGCGCAAGGTCAGGATCGGCTTTCTCAGCGGCACCGCCGCGGGCCCCAGCACGACGCGCGGCATGGTCGATCCTTTCCGGCTCGGCATGCGGGAGCTGGGCTACGTCGAAGGCCAGAACCTGGTCATCGACCTCCGCTGGGCCGAGGGACAGCCGGAGCGCCTGCCCGGGCTGCTGACAGAACTGATCCGGCTCGAGCCCGATGTGCTCGTCACCACGGGCACGCGCCCGCCGATGCTGGCCAAGCAGGCGACGCGCACGCTGCCGATCGTCGCAGTCGCGATCGATGATCCGGTGCAGATGGGTCTCGCCACCAGCATCTCGCGCCCCGGCGGCAACATCACCGGCATCTCCGGGGCGTTCTCCGGTCTGCTCTCCAGGCGTTTCCAGTTGCTGAAGGACATCGTGCCGTCGGCGCGAAAGTTCGCCCTGCTGTTCAACCCCAACACCGCATCACGAGCGGACCTGGTCGGCGGCATTGCCGAGATCGAACGCACGCTCGCGGCGCCGGTGCTGGTGCTCGAGGCGCGCGGCCCGCAGGATTTCGACTCTGCGTTCGCCGCGATGGCGAAGGACCACGTCGACGCCGTCTCGATCCTCGCCGATCCCACCTTGTTCACCCACCGCATGCGGCTCGGCGAGCTGTGCCAGAAGCAGCGCCTGCCGTCTGTGTGGGGCCACAAGGACTATCTCGAGGGTGGCGGGCTGGTCTCCTACCAGGGCGATTTCGCCGCCATGTTCAGGCGCTCGGCCGCGCTGGTCGACAAGATCCTCAAGGGCACCAAGCCGGGCGACATCGCGTTCGAGCAATCGACCAAGTTCAACCTCGCCGTCAACCTCAGGGCCGCTCGGGCGCTCGGCATCACGATTCCGCAAAGCGTGCTGGTGAGTGCGGACGAGGTGATCGAGTGAGTGGACGGCGGACGACGCGGTGAACCGGCATTCGGCATGGCAGGCCCGTTGCGTCTAGCGCACCGCCACCCTTGCCCTGGTTGCGCTCTTCTGGCGTGAAGTTCACGTGGAAGTCGCGGTTGAAGTCGCTGCCATAGGCCGAGACCCAGGTGAACTGCCAGCCCATGCGCCGCCGAAAGCGCTCGATCTCGCCCAGCGGCGCGTGGGCTTCTCGAGGGTGGGGGTCAGGCCTTCGTGCGGCGCACCGCGCGGACCGTACCGCTCGATCCGCCGCCGCAATAGAACAGGTCGGCGCCGTCGGACTCCATGCCGCTGACGCCGGTGCCCGGCGGCATCTGCAGGCGCTGCAGCACGGCGCCGCTGGCCGGGTCGATGCGGCGGATGTCGCTCTCGTCGCCCTCCCAGGTGCCGTGCCACAGCTCGCCGTCGACCCAGGTGACGCCGGTGACGAAGCGGTTGGACTCGATGGTGCGCAGCACCGCGCCGGTGGCCGGATCCACCTGGTGGATCCGGCGATCGCGGTACTGCCCGACCCACAGGCTGCCCTCGGCCCAGGCCAGGCCCGAGTCGCCGCCCTTGCCGGGCGCGGGGATCGACGCCACCACGCGGCCGCTGGCCGGATCGATCTTGTCGATGCGCGCCTCGGCGATCTGATAGAGGTGCTTGCCGTCGAATGCGGTGCCGGCGTCGCCGGCGCAGTCGAGCGTGCGGTCAACCTCGCCGCTGGCCGGATCGAACGCGACGATCGCAGCGCCCACGGCGGCCCAGACGCGCTGGCCGTCGTGCGTGACACCGTGCACGCGCTCGGCGCCGTCGAACGGGCCGTACTCGCGCACGATCTCGGCGCGGTGCACCGGTGATACGGCTTGCGCCGGGTTGGTCTTGCCTTGGGGGAGAGTCATCGCGGTTTCCTTTCCGGCGCGCGGACATCGGCGCCATGGACCGCAATCTACTCAAGCGGCAGCGCGGCCGGGAGTAACAAGATCGTCGTGAATCCGGTCAGCGGTGGCGCCAGCCAGCGTTGCGCACGGGCGCGCCCGATCGAGCGCACGCGAGCGGCCTGCTCGAGGTCGACGAGCGCGCGTTGCACGGTGCGCTGGCTGGCATCGAGCGCCAGCGCGAGAGCCGAGGTCGACCAGGCCGCGCCGTCGGCCAGCAGCGCCAGCAGCGAGGCCTGCTCGCCGTCGATCGGCGGCAACAGCAGGACCACGGGGTGTTCGTGGCGTGGCCTGAGCGCGAAGCCGGCGGGCGTGGCCTCGATGCCGGTCAGCGGCGCGACCAGCGCGCGCAGGCGGCCGATCTCCACGCGCAGCCGGGCCCGATGGGTGTCGTCCGGGCGCCGGGTGCGGAATGCGCGCTCGATCAGTGCATCGCGACCGGCGTCACCGGGCCAGGCCTCGGCGAGCGCGCGCAGCAGCGAAAACAGCACCGGCATGACGTCCTTCGTGGCCAGCTTGCCGCTCGCATCTTTGTCGACCCGCATCAGCTGCTGCGAATCCGGCAAACCCGCCGGGATCACCATCGTGCCGCCGGGTTTGAGCTGGTAGAGCAGCGCCGGCGGGATCAACTCCGGCGCGGCCGTGACGATCACCTTGTCGAACGGCGCTTGTTCGGGCCAGCCGACGCAGCCGTTGCCGATCCTGATCTCGATGTTGCTGTAACCCTGCGATGCCAGCCGCCGGCGCGCCTGCGCGGCCAGCTCGTCGATCAGCTCGATGCTGTAGACCTGTTGCGCCAGCTCGGCCACTGACAACACCACGAGACCTGACCATGACCTCGACACGACGTTCGATGCTGACCACAACCCTCGCCACCGCACTGGCCGGCCTCGCGCTGGCCGCACCGGCCGCAGCGAGCGCCGCCGCCAAAGCCGAAAATATCGCCGAGCCCGCTGAAGATGTCCTCGAAGCCGGTGAACTGCGACGGGTCGAAGCCCTCCGGGGGCCCTCCACCCGGCAGTTGCGACGGATCGAAGCCCTCCGGAGGCGCACCACCCGGAAACTGCGATGGGTCGAAGCCGTCCGGGGGCGCGCCACCCGGCAGTTGCGACGGGTCGAACCCGCTCCGACCAGCAGCGCCGAGGCTGGAGAGCGCGAGGTTGTGATCCCACGCAACGACCGTGAACTGGCCAGTGGCCTCGTCGAGGTACAGGTACGAGTTGTTGCCCGGGCCGGAGATGTCGTCGAAGTTCTGGAGGAGGTCCTCGATGGCCATGTAGGTGGCGAAGGCGTCGACATCGAGGTGGCCATCGAGTTCCGCCAGGAACGTGACGTCGTCGGCGTTGTTTACGAAGTCGAGGAACTCGATGAGCGGTGTGAGGTCGTCCTCGCCGGCCTCCTGCTCCCATGCCTCGGTGTAGCTCGCAGGATCGTCGCCGCGGTAGCTGTAGTCGCCTGACGCATCGGCTTTGTACAGCTTCCCGTCGCCGAGGCGGTCGGACGTCCACACCTGGTTCGGGTTCTCGAGCACGAGACGCAATCGGGGGGTGCGATCGTTCACCGTGAACTCGACAGCACTCGCGAGTTGTGTGGGCAACCCGGCAGCATCCAGCAGCCCGACCGACACCGCCTCGTTCATCGCTGTCGCGCTGGAGTTGCTCCTGACCACGAACTCCGTCATACCGTGGTGGTTCTGATCCTCGACGTACTCGTCGAGCCGGATCAACCACGGGAGCCCTTCGGGTTCATCGGCTGATGCTGACGCGATGCCACCGAAGCCGCCGGGCCCGCCTGCAACTGGAATGTTGGCGCCGGTGTCCCCAGTTGGGTCGGTCTGGCCGGTCTGGCCGGTTTGGCCAGCTCCCGGAAACTGCCCGCCTGCACCACCCAAGCCTGCCAGGGACGAGTTCCCCTTCAGGCGGATGCCGACCTGGCGATAGTTGTTCCCGTCGATGATGACCTCGACCTCCAGCCACTCCTTTTCCCCCGTCTCGACGTACGCGTCGATCATTGCGTCGAATGCACCGGC